>CAMLNK010000245.1 GCA_946481035.1 uncultured Dyadobacter sp.
GGGAGGGCTTTTCAGGTTCGAAAGTTCGGTTAAAACAGCCTCTTCCTTTTCGCCCAAAAGCACCGCTGCACCATATACCGCAAGCAAATTATAGGCATTGAAACGGCCGATCACCCGGAACCAGACCTCCTGGTTGTTGATCTCCGTATGCATGCCCGCGAGCGTATCCGAGATGATCTTGCCTTTAAAAGTCGCCAGCGTTTGCAGCGAATAGGTTTCAACCCGCGCTTTGGTATTCTGCACCATCACGGTGCCGCGGCGGTCGTCGATATTCACCAATGCGAATGCCGACTTTGGCAATGCATCGAAAAAGCCCTTCTTGGCTTTGATATAGTTATCGAAAGTCTTGTGGAAATCGAGGTGGTCGTGGGTAATGTTGGTAAAAATGCCCCCCGCGAAATGCAGGCCTGTAATGCGATGCTGCGCCACCGAATGCGAGCTTACCTCCATAAACACGTGGCTGCAATTTCGTGCCGCCATTTGCGCCAGCAATGCATTCAATGCGACGGCGTCCGGCGTGGTGTGTGTGGAAGGGATTACCTCGTCTTCGATCTGGTTCTGGACCGTCGACAACATGCCGCAACGGTAGCCCAATGCACGGAAAAGCTGGAACAGGAATGTCGCGACCGAAGTTTTGCCATTCGTGCCGGTCACTCCCACGAGTTTTATTTTTTTGGACGGATGCCCGTAGAATGCGGCGGCGATGAGCCCCATGGCCGCGGCGGAATCCTCCACTTCAATATAGGTTACATCTTCCCTTACACTTTCGGGCAGTTCTTCGCACAAAATGGCCGTCGCGCCGAGTTCGGTTGCCGTATTAATAAACTGATGGCCATCCACCTGAGTGCCGCGCAATGCTACAAAAAGGCTTCCGGGCAGTACTTTTCTGGAATCCAGAATGATATTCTTGACCTTGACATCGGCATAACCATGCATAATGGCCCCCTTAACTTCGCCGAGCAGGCTGCTCAACACTTGTTCGTTTTCCATGAAGGATTATTGTAATGTAAGCAGGATTGTCTTGCTTCCCGTTTTATTGCTGCCCGGCGGTAGCGATTGCTCCACCACCTTGCCCGAGCCTTTGAATGTTACCCTGAAACCCTTGTTTTCCATTAAATACAGCGCGTCGCGCATCGACATGCCTTGTAGGTTGGGCACGTCGCGGGAATCGACCTCGCGCGGGTTCCATTTGGTTTTACCCTTTTTATAAAGCGACGCCGACGCATATTCGCTCTCTTCCGGCGCAGGCGTCATATTCAATGATTTGCTGATCACGTTCAGGTCGCCGGTAATGCCCGTCCATTTCACATCCTCCGATTTTTCGGGAATGGAATCCCTTACCGGCTTCTGAATGGCTACGTCGTAAGCGTAAATGCGGTCGGCTACTTCCTTGAAAACCGGCGCGGCCACACTTCCTGCGTAACGGGTGTAATCGGCACCGGTGCTTTTCGGGTTGTCGATGATCACAATGCAGCTGTATTTGGGCTTATCGGCGGGGAAATAGCCTGCAAAAGACGTGTAGTTTTTACCCTCGGTATAAACCCCGTTGATGAGCTTCCGGGCGGTACCGGTTTTCCCTGCAATTTGATATAAATCACTTTTAATATGTTTGGCCAAACCTGCATTCACCACGCCTTCCAGCATTTTCTTCACTTTCCGGATCGTTTCGGGTGACGCAATCGGCTTTTCCTCCACATAGGGCGGGATTTTGTCCTCGATTTCCTCCGCATTCCGGATCTCGCGCACAATCATCGGGCGTACCCAATAGCCATTATTCGCCACGGCATTGTAGAATGCCAGCGTTTGCAAAGGTGTCATCTGCATTTCGTAGCCATGAGCCATAAAATACATCGAGTAACTGCTCCATTGCTTCGATTTCCGGTCGCGGATCAATGGCGGCTTTTCGCCTTTCATATGAATGCCTGTCGGCTGGTTCAAGTGGAATTGTTTGAGATAACTCAGGTATTTGTCCGGCTTGTTGGCAAAATACCGCTGCATCAGCTGCACAATGCCGATGTTGGATGATTTCTCCAAAACCTGCGAAGCGGTAATGGTACCGAAGCCCCCGCGGTGCGCATCACGGATAATGTGGTTGCGGAACTTCATCGCACCGTCGCCGGTATTCACCGTCACCTGGTCGGGGTCCATATGCGTTTCTTCCAGCAAAGCCATCATCGTCGCCAGCTTGAACGTCGACCCCGGATCGTTGCTGCCTGCCAATGCGTAGTTAAAAACCTCTTCATATTTACCCGGCCCACGCTTGGTAAGGTTCGCCATAGCCTTGATTTCCCCGGTAGCCACCTCCATAATGATCACCGAACCGAAATCCGCGTCCATTTCGAGCAGTTTCCGCCGCAATGCGATCTCGGTGCGCTCCTGGTAATTCATGTCGAGCGTGGTGTAAATATCCCGTCCGGCAGCCGGCTGCACATTCAATGCATCCCCCACCGGGATTTTGAGCCCGCCTTCCACTTTTTCGACCCAGCCGATGCCCGGCCTTCCTTCGAGTTGTTTGTCAAAACTCGCTTCCAGGCCAATGTATCCGCGTCCGCTTTTCGGATCGATGCCGCCGATCGTGCGGTCGGCCATCGGGCTGAATGGCTTGTAGCGTTTGTAGATGGTTTCGAATTTGCCGCCGCCGCCTTTGCGGTCTTTGGCAAAAAACGGCCACTTTTTGAGCCGTTCACGTTCCAAATGCGTGATTTCCTTGCTTTTCAGGCGCAGGTACCGCTTGGTCTTGCTCACGCGGTAGCGCATGATCTTGCTTTTGTAGCCTTCGGCGGTGTTTTCCCTGAAGTTTTTGGCTAGTAGTGACGCCAGTTCGTCGATATGGTTATAGAAATAGGTCGAATCGGCGACTTTTGTATCAAAACCTACATAATAATAAGGCAGCGACGTCGCCAGCAGGCTGTTGTCGCTCGCATAGATGTTCCCGCGCATGGCCGGGATCGTATCCAGTTTCAGGTCGTTCTTCTCCGAATATTCGACCCACGTTTTGCCTTTGAAGGTATCGTAATACTGTACCCGTATCAGCTTTACGAATACCATGATCGCCAATACGAACAGCATCCAACCGACCAAACGGGCCCGGTTGATCAGCGCTTTTTTATTATTCTGACCGCTTTCGACTTCGTTTTTCATGAGGCGTTGAGAAAAAAACGGCTTATTCTTCGTCTTCTTTTAAAATGATTTTCTTCGGCGGGGTAAGGTTCTCGACCAACCCTTCGGCCTGTACTTTTTCCACCACCACCGACTGCTTCCCGGCCCGCTCATATTCCGCGTGAATGGAAGTATATTCCGCTTTCAGGTCGTCGACCTCCTTTTTGAGCTTAATGCTTTTCCGCACATAATCCTCCGACTGGAACCCGATCCGCTCGTAAGCGACGAGCAGGATGATCACCCAGCCGAAATAGTAAAAGTATTTAACCGGCAAACGCTCTTCCTGGCCTGGCAACTTCTCGCCGAAAACCTTATCGAGCGGCAAAAACCTGTTCAGCCAGTTGAATAGCGAATATTCCCGCTTCCGTTTCGGCGGTTTTGGCGGCACCGGCTTTGCGCGTTTTCTATTTTCAGCCATGTTTTGTTCGACGTTACGTTAAGTATTGGTCGGATTGCATTTTTTCAGGAGGTTGTCATTTGTGGTCAGATGTAGTCATGTATTGCGGTCCGCCGCGCGGTCAAGCCTTGTCATTTATTGTAAAAAATTCTCTCTCAAATGTCATTAACTATTCTCTGGCAACACCTGACTATCAATGACCATACTTGACTACAAATGACAATACCTGACTACCAATGACTACACTTGACAATACCTGACTACTCTTGACCACACCTGACAACATCACACTCCGGCACCATCAAGCCTTCGCGGCAATCCGCAACTTCGCACTTCTGGCGCGCGGGTTTACGGCTACCTCTTCCGCAGTCGCTTCGATGGGCTTGCGAGTGACGCTTTTCAGCGGCTTGATCTCGTTGCCATAAAAGTCCTTTTCGACTTCTCCGTAAAACTTCCCTTTCTGAATGTAATTTTTCACCAGCCTGTCTTCCAGCGAGTGGTACGACATCACCACCAGTCGGCCGTCGGGCGCGAGCACCTCGGGCACCTGCGTAAGGAATTCTTCCAGCACTGCCAGCTCATCATTCACCTCGATCCGCAACGCCTGGAACACCTGTGCGAAATACTTGTTCTCGCGGTGCTTGGGCGCGTAACGCATGAGAATGCTTTTCAGGTCATTAACGGTTTCGATGGGCGTATTGTATCGGGCGGCGATAATTGCCTCGGCCGCAGTGCGCGCATTGGTAACCTCTCCATACATACCCAGAATCCGTTGCAATTCGCCTGCCGAGCGTGTTTTGAGCACTTCACGGGCCGTTTTTTCGGTATTGGGGTTCATACGCATGTCCAGGTCGGCGTCAAAACGGGTAGAAAACCCCCGCTCCGGCGTATTGATCTGGTGCGACGAAACACCCAGATCAGCCAGGATGCCGTTCACCTGGGGCGCTTTGTTGAGTTTCAAATACCGTTTGAGGTGCCTGAAATTCGCCGGGATGAATGTAAAACGCTCATCGTCCTTAAATTCAAGCGCATTGGCGACTGCGTCGGGGTCCTGATCGAAAACCAACAGCCGGCCGGTCGTAAGCTTGTCCAGAATGGCCCTGGAATGCCCGCCGCCACCGAAAGTAACGTCAACATAAATGCCATCAGGCTGTATTTGAAGGCCTTCCAGACACTCGGACAACATGACGGGAACGTGGTAGGTACTAGGCGAATCCATTTGTTAAAAGCAATGTACTGAGGAACTATTTCCGGCAATCCGGCAGTTACAAACTTAGCAATTTTCAAGCGTAGGAATCACGCCCGCGCGGGGAATTAATTTTGGCACCACTAATGTCTTTAAACACCATATAATTGAATATGAGACTCCTGTTATTGTTTGGAATACTTTCATCTTTTTTCTTCTCAACGAGTTTTCCAGCATTCTCCGACACTCCCGTAAAATCGGGCATATGGCGTGCTACGCTAAGCCGCGACAAGCAAAAACTGCCCCTGATACTCGATATTTCGCCTAATCCCGACGGCAAAACGCTCACCGTGCACATCATTAACGGAACGGAAAAGCTCAAAATGGACAGCAGCTATTTCCAGAACGACTCGCTCGTGATCCCGATGATGATGTTCGACGCCAAGATCATCGCCAAATCGACCGGCGACGAGCTGAAAGGCACCTATTACCGGTATGCCAACGGCGTGGTGGCCGGCTCATTGCCTTTTGAAGCCGAGCAGGGCGAAAATTATAAGTTTTTCAGAAAAGGCGAAGCCAAAAGCAGCCGTAACGTGAGCGGCAAATGGGCCACTACCTTTAAAAACCCGGCCACCGGCGACGAAACCATCGCAGTAGGGAACTTCACCCAGCAAGGTACCGACGTGACCGGATCGTTTCTCACGCCAACCGGCGATTACCGGTTCCTCACCGGCAGCGTGAACGGCGACAGCCTCTATTTATCCACATTCGACGGCTCTTTCGCGATGCTTTTCAAGGCAGGCTTCCAACCCGATGGCTCATTGAGCGGCAATCAATGGTCAGGCGTAAAGGCATTCAAAACCTGGACTGCAAAGCCCGACGCAAATGCAAAGCTGCCGGATGCGACCAAAATGACTTTCCTCAAACCAGGCTTCGAGAGCGTGGATTTCACATTGAAGGATACCAAAGGCAAAACCTGGACCTTGAAAGATCCCCGTTTCGCAGGTAAACCGGTCATTATCCAGATCATGGGCTCCTGGTGCCCCAACTGTATGGACGAAACCAACTACCTCGCGCCGTGGTATAAAAAGAATAAGAAGCGTGGGGTCGAAATTATCGGTCTCTCGTTCGAGCGCAATGACAAACCGGAAATCGCCAATCCGAAGATCGACAAAATGGTGAACCGCTTCGGAATCGACTACCCGGTAGTACTCGCGGGTACCAGCTCCGATGCCTCTACCGCGAAAGCATTGCCCATGCTGAACAAGGTTATGTCGTACCCGACCACCATTTTTATCGACAAGCAAGGCAAAGTGCGGGAGATCCATACCGGCTTCAACGGCCCGGGTACCGGCAAATACTACGAAGAATACGTGGCCGATTTCAATACGCTGATGGACAAGCTCATCAGCGAGAAGTAATCAGCAAAAAGAAACAGCAGCACACCGTCACTTTTTGAGGCGGTGTGTTTTTTATTGGCCACAAATTAGTATGCTTGCATAATAGTAAGCACATTGCTTACATTTGTGATAAGGGCATTACCTGATACCAATAGCTTTTTGAAACGATGCGCAAGGAAAAAACAATCGATTTCCAGATCAAATGGGCCTGGCATTCCATATCGCGGATGTACAATGCCTATGCCGCCCGTTTTGACACCACGATGGCCGTCGGGTATGTCCTGCTGAATATTGACATCGAGCACGGCACGCCGGCTACGAAAAT
>CAMLNK010000246.1 GCA_946481035.1 uncultured Dyadobacter sp.
GCTCTTGGGGTTTTCGAGTGTTTTCAGGTCGGGCATGCCGCCGAACAACCACAAAAAGTTAAAACTGACGGCAACGATGTAGAATATGATCAGACCCAGTCCCAGGCCAACGAACCGCCAGAGACGGACAATGGTACGCCGATACTTTCCGGGTTGCAATTCAATCATAGATGTGGGGTGATAGGTTACTGGAAATGGCAAATATACAATTTCAGCCTATTATCTCTTGCCCATCGACAGGGAATTGAATTCCTGCATTTCTTTCAGACGGGGCAGGTAAATACTGGTCGGATAAAGTCGCATAAATTCGGTAATAGCCTGGGCGTAGGCTTCTTTGCCCCGCACTTTGCCGATCAGGAAAACGCGCAACAATGCAAACTTGTCTTCCATAGAACTGCCTTTGTAGGATGGCAGGTTTTTCTCGATATCTTCCAGCGCTTTGGTGTAATTGCCGTCGGCGTAGAGCTTGTACATCGCCTCGTACTCTTTCGTAGCATTGCCGGATGTACCGCCCGTGTCCGTGGTTTTGTTGACCAACCGGGCGTATGTGGAAGTCGGGTATTCACTCAACAATTTCGATTTCCAGGATTCTTTCTGAGCGGTGTTTTCTTCATTGCTCAGGAAAAGCAGGTAATATATCTCGTCCTTGTATTGCGTTTGGGGATATTCGGTGAGTACCCGCTCAAATGCGGCGATCGCACGATGGGATTCTTTCAAATCGAAGCGATAGATCTTGCCGAGGTTATAAAGCGCGTCTTCCTTTTTCTTCTGGGATACTGCGAAAGCCGTGTCCGTAAGCGGTACATCTTTTTTGAGCAATGCATGCACCTGGTCCCACTCTGGCGTACCCTTTTTCAAACCTGTGTTTGCCGGGGTCGCCTGTGCAACACCCGTACTGTCCGCGCCGCCGGGGGCATTATTCCCTGCGAGCGTGCGCAATGGGCGGCTGCTGCGGCGCCAGTCGTCTTCGAGCGGGCGGGTACCCCAGGTTCTTTTAAAATCAATTTTACCTTTGTTGACCAATGCGGGATCATACAATTCCCAACGGCGCTCCCCGCCGGTAACCAGCGGATTTCCTCCGCCCTGCTGCAAACTTGCATTTTGCGCGGCGATTTGCGCTTTTCTTGCTTTTTCTTCCTCTTCCAGGCGTTTCTTCTCTTTCGCTTCGATGATCTGGTCGATCTTATTGTCCAATGCAGCCGGGTTCATTTTGGCCAGGCGTTGCAGGCTGTCTTCTGTTGATACAATGGTGTATTGTGTCACAAAATTGTCGAGTGCTCGCTTTCTGTCAGCCACGAGGCGGTATTCGGGTGCCTCCTGAGGCAGGATGGCCAGTGCGCTATCGTAATAGGCTTTGGACATTTCAAAATTTTCGAGCGATTCGTACTCGATCCGCGCCAGCTGCAAATAGGTATAGGCCTTTTGCTGCATATTGCCTTTCGATGCCGCGGCGGCCATTTGCAAATACTTCACCGCTTCCGGGATCTGCTTCTTATGCTCGGCCAGCAAACCCATGGTAAAAAATACGTGGTCTTTCAGGTCGTCGTTTTTGCGGTCACGGAGCATTTTATCGAAACCCACATTGGTAAGATCCCGCTCAGGGTTCAGTACCACCTCGTTTTGCAGGGAATTCATATTGGAATAAAAGCCGAGGTCGTAGTTGGGTTTGTTCCTGTTGACGCTTTTATAATGCCTGTTGGCCAATGCATACTGACCGAGGCGGTCGTACATCTGCGCTGCCGCGAAATGAATGCGGGCAGTTTCGGTGGATTTTTTCAAAAGCGGGAATGTTTCTTCCAGAATGGCGACAGAGGTCAGGTATTCGCCGTTTTGCTGGTGCAGGTATGCTTTGGTAAGGTAAAAATCGCGCTGTGAAGCTTTGTTGAGCGGCTGTTGGCTGAGATATTCGGCCACGCCCAATGCATTGGAATAGTCCTTATGCTCGATATACGCCCGCATGAGCAGGATCAGGGCATTGTTTTTGTCACTTTCATCGCGCCCGTTGGCATATACGTAACGCAATGCTTCCAGGCCATCGGCCCACTGGCCCAGGTAAAGCCTCGATTTACCTAAAAGAATGTAGCTATTATCGATCCACTTACTGTTCTGGTGCTTTTCGGCGACGATCGACGCCTTCTTGATCGCATCCTGCAACTTGGGTTTCACTGCCTGGGCGAGGACGGAATCCATCGGAAGCAGTATCGGAAGCAGCTGGTTGTAATTTTCCTTATATGCTTTCTGCATCTCGAACTCCGCTTCCGCCATATCCTGCTCGGCCATGAAATAGGCATTGTAACGCGCCGCTACATTGTGAAAAGTGATTGCACCCGGCCGTGAGCTGTACTGCGAACAGGCAGCCGCGACGATGATCATAACAAGTAGCGGTAATGTGCGTCGGATATGGGAGGTAAAACGGTCGATCACGAAATTGACTTTATGGGATGTTCGTCTTTGTGTCAGGTTTGCAAACCTAAAACGGTATTTTCAATAAAACCGTATCGAAGATAATGCCATTTGCAAAATTTGAAGCAATTTTACCTTTATATTCTACCATGATGGAAGATCCGAAAAAGCCCGTGGACAAAAGCCAGTCGACACGTTTCCTGAAATACTCGGGAATGGCGATGCAGATGCTGGGTACTATCCTGGTGTTCACCTGGGGCGGTTATAAGCTCGACGAATGGCAGCAAAATAAGGTCCCGGTGTGGACGCTCGTGCTCTCGCTAGTCTCTATTGCCGCCTCGCTCTACCTTTTGATAAGAAGTTTTACCAAACAATAATTGCTCCTCGCCGACGCACGCGCATGCTACGTACCCTGATCGCAACCATTTTGCTCGGAATTGTATTTTTCCTGGCTCAAAGATTTCACGCCGATTCTTTCCTGCATCCTTATATATGGTACATTCTCGTATTCTTTTTCGGGCTCGCATTTCTGGTTCACCGGCTGATGGAGTTCGGAATGCGGAACAAGCGCGAGAAATTTGTCACATTTTACATTTCAAGCATCGTTGCACGGATCATTCTAAGCATCATTTTCATTGGCCTTTTTTTATACAGAGGGCTAACTGATTCATTCCTATTCGTTATCAACTTTTTTGCACTCTATTTATTTTACACATGCTTTGAAATATATGGTTTGTATCGTAACTTGCGCCGCGATTGACAAAGCATAGTATTTCAAGCATTTATGTATACCCATCTGAGACGGTTTTTTACTATCGCCCTTGTAGCGGCAACATGCGTTTTTAACCTCCCGGCCCGCGCCGACGAACCTACCCAGCACGAAGCCGGAAAGGTCGCCCAGGCTGTGAACGAGGAAGAGCATAAAATTGAACATAAGCTTGAAGAACACGAAGAGGAGTTCAAGATAGGCGAGATGATCATGCACCACATTGCCGACTCTCATGAGTGGGAGTTCTCGCACGGTGTAGCTATTCCACTTCCTGTAATTCTTTATTCGGAAGACCGCGGCATCGAGGTTTTCATGTCTTCCAACTTCCACAACGAACACCACGAATACAACGGTTACCACCTGGTACACGGCGAATCCGAGCAAATCGTGCCGGTTGACGAAGCACGTAAAATCTACGACTTCTCGATCACTAAAAACGTAGCTTCGATGCTGATCAGCGCGGTGATCCTGATCCTCGTTTTTACAGGCGTGGCAAGCTGGTACAAAAACAGCAAAGGCAAAGCGCCGAAAGGTTTCAACTCTGCAATGGAGGTAATTATCCTCTTTATCCGCGACGAAGTGGTGAAACCGAACGTTGGACCGAAATACGAAAAATACCTTCCTTACCTGCTCACGTTGTTCTTCTTCATTCTGATCAACAACATCATGGGTCTGCTCCCAGGCTCGGCTAACCTTACCGGTAACATCGCCGTAACCATGACATTGGCAGTTCTGACCTTCATCGTGGTTCATTTGAATGCAAATGGCAACTACTACAAGCACCTTCTGGCACCTACCGGCGTTCCTGCCCCGCTGTTGCTGATCATGATCCCGGTTGAGATCGTAGGTGTGTTTATGAAGCCATTCTCTCTGATGGTCCGGTTGTTCGCCAACATCACAGCAGGTCACATCATCCTTTTGAGCCTTTTCGGTCTGATCTTTATATTCCAAAGCTTCGTGATCGCCCCGGTAATCTCCCTGTTCGCATTGTTCCTGAACTTCATCGAGATCATGGTAGCGTTCATCCAGGCGTTCATCTTCACACTATTGTCGTCTATGTACATCGGAAGCGCTATCGAAGAGCATAGCCACGCCGACCACGGACACTGATTCTGAATCTCTTTTTTATTAATTTATATTTTAAACAAACAAATTATGTTCGCTCAAATTTTGCTTCAAGCTGCTGAACAAGGTGGTGCAGGTCTTGCAGTTTTCGGTGCTGCTATCGGCGCAGGTCTTGCTGCTATCGGTGCAGGTCTTGGTATTGGTAAAATCGGTGGTAGCGCTGTTGAAGGTATCGCCCGTCAACCGGAAGCTGCTGGTGCAATCCAAACTGCAATGCTTATCATCGCGGCTCTTATCGAAGCGGTAGCGCTTTTCGCAGCGGTAATCTGTCTGCTTATCTCTTTCAAGCTGTAATAGCTTCCCGGAAGGGAAACGCTGCCCCGCGCGCTAGGCCCGGATGCGGTGTAAAAACATTATCGTGGAAGCATTAGGCTTCCACGAAATTTTAATAAGAAGAGAGAAGATTTTAGATCGTTCTTACACTCAAAAACTCATTTAACTATGTCATTGCTTACTCCAAACCCAGGCCTTATTTTCTGGATGCTGGTAGTATTTTTGCTGGTAGTGTTCATCCTGTCCAAATTCGCATGGAAACCAATCCTGAAAGGTTTGAAAGACCGTGAAAACGAAATTCAGGGTGCGCTGGACCTTGCAGAAAAAACCCGTGCTGAAATGGCACAATTGAAGTCGGACAACGAAAAACTGATCGCAGAAGCAAATGCTATCCGTGACCAGATTCTTCGTGACGCGAAAGATGCTGCTGACAGAACTATCGCAGAATCGAAAGACAAAGCAGCTATCGAAGGTCAGAAAATCATCGAAAGCGCACGCGAAACCATCCGCAACGAACAAGCGGTAGCGGTGAGCAAAATCAAGAAGGAAGTTGCTACGCTTTCATTGGAAATCGCTGAGAAAGTATTGCACCGTGAATTGGAAGACAAAGGAGCGCAGGAAAAACTGATCGCTGACCTTGCTTCATCTGCACGTCTTAACTAATCAGCATTAAAAACTAATTCCGATGTCAGTAAGTATTGTAGCATCCAGATATGCAAAATCGCTGATCGAGCTGGCGAAAGAACAGAATGTTCTGGACACGGTTTATCAGGACATGCTGCTGTTCAAAGAAACAGCCGACCAGAACCGCGGCCTGATGCTTGCATTGAAAAGCCCGGTGGTACGTCACGAGAAGAAATCAGGGATTCTGAAAGGCCTTTTCAAAGAGCGTGTAAGCCCGGTTTCATTCGCGATATTCGATATTATCACCAAGAAGAACCGGGAAGCTATTCTCGACGAAATTGCGGTGGAATTCATTAAAGCCTATAACGTTTACAAGGGAATCGAAAAAGCGACGGTGGTAACCCCTACCCCGCTGACCGACGAACTTCGTAAGCAATTCACCGATATTGTTGCCAAAGCAACCGGAAAAACGGTTCAGCTTGCCGAGAAAGTAGACAATGCACTGATCGGCGGATATGTGTTGACAGTGGGCGACCGCCAGATCGACGCTTCGCTGCGCAGCCGTTTGAACGAACTTAAATTACAGTTAGTAAACTGAAATTTTTATCTGCATAATTTGGAAGACCCGGCTGCTATGCGGCCGGGTCTTTTTTTATGCTAAACTTTCATCTTCACGACGTTCTTGAAGCTGGTTTCGATGGCCTGAACGGGCGGTACCTTCGCCACGTCCTGCTCGACGAAGAAATGCGTCATTCCGGCCAGCTTGCGGTTATCGAAGATCTTTTTGAAATCGATCGAACCGGTTCCTACCTCTGCAAATGAGCCATCTTTCTTATCGATATCTTTCACGTGCCAGAGCGGGAAACGGCCCGGATATTTCTTGAACAATGCAACCGGATCAATACCCGCTTTCACAGCCCAGTACAAATCGAGTTCCAGCTTCACGAGCTTCGGATCGGTTTTGCCGGCAATGTAATCGTAAGGCAGCTCGCCGCCGATTTTCTTGAATTCGAAATCGTGGTTGTGGTAGCCGAACTGCAAGCCTGCCTTCTTCGCTACTTCTCCCGATTTGTTGAACAGATCGACATAGCTTTTATATTGATCGATCGTCTTGCGCTCCGATTCGGTCAGGTAAGCGCAGTTCACATATTTCTGGCCCAATTCTGCCGCGTCGTCGACCGCTTTCTGCCAGCCGTTACTCAATGTACCTTTGGCCGTTTTGTTCTCCACACCGGCGCCATAATGGCCGCTTACCGGGTTCA
>CAMLNK010000247.1 GCA_946481035.1 uncultured Dyadobacter sp.
TGTGCATTCTACGAGCGTTTGAATGCCGCGCCGTTTAATTTCCAGCAAATAGGGCAGCACTTTGCGGATCACTTCATCATGCTTCCAGCGGTCGGGTGAAATTTTATCTGCACCGATGAAATCGACTAATACGTGTTCGTGGATTAATGTTGCTCCAAGCCCGGAGACATTGATTTTGCCTTTGACGGAATAGGTATAGGGCGGTTCCGCTACGTCAATGCTTGCAATGACGGGCGTTGCGCTAAGCGTTGCCAGGAATTGTCTGCGGGATATATGATTCATTTCGAATCAGTGTTTCCGAAATTCGTTTTGTTCGCACCAACAGTCCCGGAGGCTTTTGGCTGTGCATTATTCCAGAAACTAAATAATGCATCATTATCCAGCATCATTTGCCGAAGCCTTTTCATTGGTGACTTGGCTAACCAGATTTGCAGTTGGAGTTGTTTGATATGTTCGGGTGTATCGGTCATGGTTGAAAAAGTGCCACGACGGACAATCTACTCAATAATAATAAACGGAGTAGGACTGAACGAGATCACAAAAATGACAAACGCAATAACGCCCAGGATCATCCGGCGGGAGTCGAGTGGGGTGTTGTCTTCGGTATCCGGGTGGCGGATGCCGAGGAACCGGCCGAGAATGAGTACAAATGGCAGCAGATTGACGGAGCCGTCCCAATCGGGGCGGACGTAGGTCACGGCGAACTGGCCGACGACGATCAGGAGGCTGATCATCAGGGCTGTCGAAGGACTTTCAAATGCGCGTTTGAAACAGATGTAAAGGAAATAAACGTAAATAGCGAGGTAGAAGAGCCGTTCGTAGAATACGGCATCGCTCCCCGTCGCGAATGACTCGGTGCGGAAAACGCCGAGGCCGGCATAGAATGCGAAAATGCCGAACAGTACCGGCGCAACAATATCGAACCGCTTTTTGCCGATCATTCCGTAAAGAATATGGCCGCCATCGAGCTGGCCGATGGGAATGAGGTTCAGGGAAGTGAAGAACAATGCCAGGTACCCCGCAAAAAGGTAAGGATAATGGATGATCTCGTATGCGTGCGGCAAGCGCGCGGGATCGGCTACATAATTTTTGAAAAACCAGAACAGGATATTATCCCCGAGTATCAGGTTACCCGCCGGGTTTTCGTAAGCGAATTGCGGGTAGTTAAGTCCGAAACGTTCGTATTCGGGATGTATTTTGAAAATATAGTCCGGCGGCGGCAAATGGGTGAATCCGTACCAAAGTACCGCGAGCGCCGCTACAAAGCCTGCCAGAGGCCCTGCAATACCGATATCGAAGAATTTTACACGCGATTTTACAACTTCCTTAATGCGGATGAATGCCCCGAGCGTACCAATGCTTTGCGAAATGCCGAACCACAATGGAATGTAAAAGGGCAGGGTGACCTTTACTTTATGCGCCTTTGCGACGAAGTAATGCCCGAATTCGTGAATTGTGAGGATCAGCAGGAAGGGGATCGAAAAATGGAAGCCCTGCACAAATTCCGCCCAGCCCATTGGCTTGGTGGGAATGGGTACTTCCTTTCCGTCGGGTTTGCCGATCAGGAAGAAGAGCATGTCGTAAACGAATCCGAATATGTTCCCGAACATCCATTCGGCACCGGCCATCGTCGTGGTGATGATGGTAATGATAAAAAGGGCTGCCTGGATGACGTGGGTTCGTGTGTTAGACTGCATAGTCTTGAAGGTATTCCAGAATAGTGACCGGCTTTTGGACGTGGATAGTTTCGATGCCAAGCTGTGACGCTCCCCGGATATTGTCCGCATTGTCGTCGAGGAAAAGTGTTTCCTCCGCTTTCAGCCCGGCTTTGTCGAGCACTTCCTGGTAAATACGGGCATCGGGCTTCATCAAACCCATTTCGTAGGAAAGGAATACGATTTCGAAGAGATCTTCCAGTTTTTCGACGCCCGTAGAAGCTTCAAGGATCTTGTTAACCTGTGTGATATGGATCGAACTGGTGTTGCTGAGCAGGAACAGCCGGTATTGGCCCGCCAGTTTCTTCAACAACTCCACGCGCTCGGGCGGAAGGTCGAGCAGCAGGCTGTTCCAGGCAGTGTCGATCGCTTCGTCCGACAGATCAGGAAAATTCAGGATTTCACGCACGTAGTTCCGGAACGTGGGCTCGTCCATCAAGCCGGTTTCAAACTGGCGGAAAATTTCGCTCTCTTTGAAAATCGTGAGTATTTCGCTCTGTTCGCGCCCGCTCAGTTCTGCAAATGACTTGGAAGCTATGGGGACGTCAATGTTAAGAATGACGTCACCGAGGTCGAAAATGATGTTCCTGATCTTGTCGTTTTTCATGGATATGCTTACGCTTCTACTACCACGCCCATTGCACAGAATTTATCGATCCGCTGATCGATGCGGTCCTGCTCGCTGATGGCGCCCAGTTCGGCAATGTTTTCGAGAATTGTTCTTTTCAGCTCTTCGGCCATCCATTTATGGTCGAGGTGGGCACCGCCCAGCGGCTCGGCGATAATGCCGTCTACCAGCTTATAGTTGGTCATGTCCTTAGCCGTGATTTTCATCGCTTCGGCAGCCTGCTCCTTGAAATCCCAGCTTCTCCAGAGGATCGCCGAGCAGTTTTCAGGGGAGATTACCGAGTACCAGGTGTTTTCAAGCATCAGCACGCGGTCGCCGATGGCAATACCCAATGCACCACCGGAAGCACCTTCTCCGATCACGATACAGATCACAGGCACTTTCAGCATAAACATCTCTTTCAGGTTGCGTGCGATGGCCTCGCCTTGTCCGCGCTCTTCGGCTTCCATACCCGGGAATGCACCCGGTGTGTCGATCAGCGTTACGATAGGCTTGTTGAATTTCTCCGCCAGTTTCATCAGGCGCAATGCCTTGCGGTAACCTTCCGGGTTGGGCATACCAAAGTTGCGGTGTTGGCGCTGCTTGGTATTGCGGCCTTTTTGCTGGCCTATCAGCATAAATGACTGTCCGCCGACATTCGCCAGACCACCGATAATAGCCGGATCGTCGCGCACCTGGCGGTCTCCGTGCAATTCGATGAATTCATCGCAGATCAGTTCGATATAGTCGAGCGTGTAGGGGCGGTCGGGGTGGCGGGAGAGTTGCACACGCTGCCAGCGTGTGAGGTTTTCAAATATTTCTTTTCGAAGGTTGGTGATGTTGCCTTCCAGCAACGCAATGGCGTCCGAAAAATCCACATTGTTTTCATTCGCCAACGCTTTCATTTCTTCGAGCTTGCGTTCGAGCTCGGCCATAGGCTTTTCAAAATCCAGGTATGTTCTCATAATTCAGGTTCTGTGATTAGTGGGCGGGATCAGGTGTGGTCAGAGCTCGTAAGTAGTGCCCCTCAACGGCGTTTCCACCGATTGATAGCCGATTTCTTGAATTTTACCTTGAAATTCAGCCATGCTTTGCTGCTCTCCGTGGACGAGGAAAATGCCTTTCAGTTTTTCCGGATCCTGCATTTTTACAAAATTAATTAAGTCGTTTTGGTCTCCGTGGCCGCTAAATACGTCAATTTTTTCAATATTAGCCAAGACCGGATGTTGCTTTCCGCGAATCGAGATCGTGTCCTGCCCGTTCAAAAGCCGCCAGCCGAGCGTGCCCTCCGAGGCATAACCTATCATCAGGATAGTCGCATAAGGATTGCCGATATTGGCCTCCACGTGCGCTTCCACGCGCCCGCCCTGCACCATTCCGGACGACGAAATGATAATGCAAGGCTCATTATAATTCGATACCGCGCGGCTCGCGTCGGCGCTTTCGAGGTAGATCAGGTTTTCGAAATCGAAAAGCATGTCATTCTCTTCCTTAAAGTCGCGTGCCTCCTTGTTCAGCATCCGGGAATGTTTCTGATAAACCTTGGTGCTGCTGTGTGCTAACGGGCTGTCGGAGAATACCTTAATGTACGGAAAGGAGCGGTCGAGGTACAGCTTGTTGAGCGTGTAAAGCAATGCCTGGGTCCTGCCCACGCTGAATGACGGGATAATGAGCCTGCCCGGAATATCGATACAGGTTCGCTTGATCACATCCGCCAGGGTTTCCACGGTTCCGCGTTTGTCTTCGTGCAGGCGGTTGCCGTAAGTCGATTCGCAGATCAGGTAATCCACCTGCGGGATTTCCTGCGGATCGATCAGCAGCGGATAGTTTTTCCGGCCGATGTCGCCCGAAAAGCAAAGCCGTTTTTTTTCACCATCTTCATAAACCTCCAAAACAATATGCGCCGCACCGAGCAAATGGCCGGCAGCATAGTAGGTCACCGTCACATTGTCGGCAATGCGGTAGCGCTGCCCGAATGCAACAGGCACAAAGTTGTCCATCGCCTCGATCACATGTTTTTCAACAAAGTAATCCATAGGCACTTCACGCTTTTTCTTGCCGCTTCGTTTCTTGGAATTTACCCGCGAATTGAGCCGTTTCTGGTGCAGGTTGGCCGCGTCTTTCAGCAAAAGCGACGTCAGGGCCATGGTAGGTTCGGTACAAACCACCCGTCCCTCGAAACCCTCCTTGTACAGGTTGGGAATGTTACCCGAGTGGTCGATGTGCGCGTGTGTGAGCAGTACGGTGTTGATCAGACTGGGTTCAAACGGGAAAACGCTCTTCTGCTGTTCGTATCTTGTTTTCTTGCCGATCTCATCCAGATCAAAATCGGAGCCGCAGTCGATCAGGATGCGGTAGTCGTCCGATTCCAAAAGGAACATACTACCTGTGACCTGCTGCGAAGCCCCCCAAAATGTCAATTTCATATAAATAGTATGGGGTGAAAGCTATATTGCATTTTTCATCTGGCGGAAAAATCAATATCACTATTGTATCTTTTCTTTGTAAACTACTAATCAATTGTCTAATATCTTACAAAAGTACCAAAAAACAGCCTGAGATGCGGACATTAGTTACTAGATTAGGCAAAGCGACACAAATTTTGTGCCCTGCGAATATTTAATATGATGAGAACCACCCTTCTTTTATTTTATATATTTCTGGCAAGCCGGGTCGCGCAGGCGCAGGCGATCGACAGCGCGGGGCTCGTCCGTTTCAGCGATGCCGTCCTCGAACTGCAAAACAGCGAATTCATGCGAAGCGGCTCGCTGGCTGTGAGTGTAAAGGCGGTAAAAGAGGGTAAAAACATATTTGCATTGAATGCGGAGCGCTCGCTGCCGTCGGCTTCCACCTTAAAACTCGTTTCCACGGCAACCGTTCTTGCGCTGTTTGGAGGTGATTTCAAATTTCAGACTTTCCTCGAATACGACGGTGCCCTTCGTGGCGATACGCTCGCGGGTAACCTTTACATCCACGGAACCGGCGACCCGTCGCTCGGAAGTGACCGGTTCAAAGGTTATCCAACGGCCCCGGAAATGATCAGCCGATGGGTCGCTGCGGTGAAAAAAGCGGGTATTAAATATGTTAAAGGCAAAGTCATCGCCGATGCTTCATTTTTCGACAAAGAAGCCGTTGCCAGCACGTGGATCTGGGGCGATATGGGCAACTATTACGGAGCAGGGGTGCAGGGGCTGAATTTTAATGAAAACCTCTACCGCATCAAATTCAAACCGGGCGCCGATCCTGGCGACCCCACGACCGTGCTCGGTACGGAGCCTGCCATTCCGTATTTGTCGTTTACCAACCAGGTTACGACCGGCGAGCGGGGTTCCGGCGATAAAACGATCATTTATAGCAGCCCGCTGGGCAATAATGTGCTGCTGACCGGCACGGTGCCAGCAGGCAACGCCAGTTTCACAGTCAAAGGCTCCATTCCCGACCCGGCCTGGTACACAGCTTATGCTTTAAAAAATGCATTATCCGGCAATGGGGTTGTAGTAGCAGAAGCCGAACAGCTTCCCGGAAATCCGAGCCTTTTAACTTCCAATCCGAAAAAGGTCATCGACGAATACAAGTCACCGCCTCTGCGCGAGCTATGCCAGCAGGCCAATTTTTGGAGCATTAACCTCTTTGCCGATGTGTTTTTCAAACAATCGGGCAAGCGGCTTTCCGGTAGTTCCGGCTTTGACGATGCGGCAACGGCCATTACCGGCTACTGGTCGGGGAGGGGAGCCGATTTGAGGGGTTTTTACATTAAAGACGGCAGTGGCTTATCGCCTTCCGGCTCGATTACCGCAGGTAGCCTGACGGATATTCTGAACCTGGCGAATAGGGATGTGAGCTATAAAGACTTTTACCAAAGCATTGCTGTTATCGGGCAAAATGGCACCGTCCGTAATCTCGGGAAGGGCTCGCGCGCTGCGGGTAACATGCATGCGAAGAGCGGGTCCATCGAGGGTACGCGGGCATTCGCGGGTTATGTGAATGCGAAATCGGGGGCGTTGCTGAGCTTTACGATTATTGCACACAAGTATGTGCCGGGTAGTAACCGTGTGATTTCTGATTCGCTGGTGCGGCTGATGACGCTGATGGCGGAATTGTA
>CAMLNK010000248.1 GCA_946481035.1 uncultured Dyadobacter sp.
TGCAGGCAGGTCTTCTGACTCGTTCAACCCTTGCGCCTTCCCGGGAGTAATGATTGAATGATTGAATGATTGAATAAAAAGTATTCTGTCATTCAATCATTCAATCATTCAAAATTCTATCCCAGTGACATTTTACAAGAGCCTGGTTGTGAACTCACAGCAGCGGAGACTGTTCCGGATTCGCACCGGATTCCCTTTTAACCACGCGTAACCGCGTGCACCTGGATGGCCGCAAAACTAGCAATATTTTATTGCTTATCATTGCAAAGATTCATTTACACACACCCTCTATGAAACGAGACGACACCCTCTGGAAATCGATCCTGGAAGATATTTTCGAGGATTTCCTGCTCTTCTTCTATCCCGAATCAGGTTCGTTTTTCGATTTTTCCAAAGATTTCGAATACCTCGACAAGGAGTTGGAACAATTATTCCCGCCGGAGGATAACTTATACCAAGTTCGCTTTGTAGATAAACTTGTAAAAGTGCATTGTCGAAACGGCGATAATGAATGGATACTTGTTCACATTGAGGTGCAAGGCTATCACGATCCCCATTTCACCCAGCGGATGTTCACTTACTATTCGCGGATATTGGATAAATATGGTAAGCCTATTACCGCATTTGCCATTTTTACGGAGAACAATACCGCATTCAAGCCTTGCGAATATTACAGGGAGTTTATGGGAACGAGTGTTTTGTATCGGTATAACTCTTTTAAAATTCTGGAACAGGACGAAGAATTGTTGAGGAAGAGCGACAATCCGTTTGCGATTGTGGTATTGACGGTAAATATGGCGTTAAAAAGTAAATCAGTTTCAGAAAATGACCTACTCAGCTTGAAAATAGAACTGGCTAAGAACCTGTTGAGCAGAAATTTCCGCAAATCGAAAATTAACAACTTACTAACGTTCCTTCGGTTTTATATCCACTTGGAGAATCAGGATACTCGTTTTAAATTTGAGCAAGCAATAGATCAGATCACACAAAATAAGAAAACCATGGGCATCGAGGAATTTCTCAAAGAAAGATTAAGAAGCGAAGGCGAAGCTAAAAAGATGGCTACTGTAACCCGTAACCTGCTCCGTGAGACGTCCATGTCAATCGAAAAAATTGCCGAATTAGTAGGCGCCTCCACGGAATTTGTTTTGAGTATCAAACAAGGTAAATACCAAGACTTGTCGCTAGACTAAGCAGCACCATCATTAGGCACGTCCGCTGGTTCACAAGTCCTGTTCTCACTATTTCCTGCGGTTCAATAACCCGGTCAGTCTCCCCGATAAACGGCTTCTCCACCACTTTCCCGTGATACACGTTCGGGCCACCGAAACGGCAGTCTAAAATTCCTGCCAACGCTGCCTCGGGATACCCGGCATTCGGGCTTTTATGTTTGTGGCCGAATTGGAAGATAAATTGTAACCCGCGCCTGCTTCCTGTCACCAGAACCATTAGCAAGGCCGTCAGCCGTGCGGGGATAAAGTTCGCTACATCATCCAGACGCGCCGCAAATTTCCCGAACCATTCGTAACGTTCGGTGCGGTATCCCAGCATAGAATCCATCGTGTTGATCATCTTGTAAGCCATCATCCCGGGCACGCCCGCTATCGCATAATAGAAAAGTGGCGCTACGACCCCGTCACTCAGATTTTCGGACATCGTTTCCAGCACGGCAATCCGTATTTGCTGTGCGCTGAGCTTTGAAGTATCCCTGCCCACAATCCTCGAAAGCTGCTTTCTCCCAGCTTCCAGGCCCTCGTTTTCAAGGACCGAGAACACCTTCCTGCCTTCGGCAATGAGCGAATGATTGGCCAGGCAATAGTAAACCCAAATACTATTGATAACCAGGTACAATGCAGGTAAATGCAGGAGTAATACATTAAGCCAATAAAAGAATGCAAAAACCGAGATAACCAGTGTCATGCTCAACAATGCCCCTTTAAAAAACCTGAAACGGCCGCGATTCAACCACTTTTCACCTTTCGCAATAGCATTACCAAAGACGCGGACAGGATGCGGCCAGTTATCAGGGTCGCCGAGCCAGAGATCCAGCAGATAACCCGCGAGCAATGGAACGATCAGTAATATAGCGTCTGCCATTCTCTCAGTGCGTTGACCATTTTTTCGTTATCGTCCGGCCGCTGAGTGGCGAGGCGGAAATGCTGTCGCGTGAGGCCGCGGAAGTTACCTGCGTCGCGAATAAGCAGGCAATGCTTTTCGATCAGAAAGTCTTTCAATTGTGCCGCATTGCGTACCAATGTCCGGGTTAGAAAGAAGTGGGTAGCGCTTTCCAGGACTTCCAGGCATTCCAGTTTTTCCAATTCTTGAACGAACGTTCTTTTATCCTGCAAAACCTGCAAAACCGGTGGCTGAATCTCGTCAAAATGATCGAAAATGTAATGCCCGGCAGCCATCGCGAGTGTGTTAACCGTCCACGGTTGTTTAATATTCGTCAATGATTCAATCACTTCCTCGCGTGCAAGTAAATAGCCTAGCCGGAGCCCGGGGATAGCGTAAGTTTTCGTGAGCGATCGCATGACTATCAAATTCGGGAACCGTGTCATCAATGGAATAGCCGGCTCGGCCCCTTCCGTAAAATCAATGAAGGCTTCATCGACGGCAAACACACATTGCGGATTGAGTTTAAGCCAGTATTGTAAGTCATTAAAAATAAGCCCGGTAGGATTGTTTGGACTACAAATAAAAACCAGATCGCTCTTCAACCGTGGTAATTCCAATGCATCCTGCCAGCTCAAACTGCTGATTTCATGATCGAATGAAAGGCAGGCATCTTCATATTCGGCAAATGAGGGAGTGACGATCGTCGTTCGTTTTCCCGAGAACTGGTGCGCGATCAGATAAATACTTTCAGTAGTCCCGCTGCATACCAGAACCTGCCCTGCCGGTAGCCTGTGGTGCCCGGCGATCTTTTCCCGCAAACTCTCCGCAAGCACCTCGGGATAGCGGTTAATTTCACCCCATTTTCCGAAAATATAGTCCTTCAAACCAGCCGGTTCTCCGCCGTACCAGACATTCGTGCTAAAATCCGCGATGATCTTTTTCCCGTAACGATAGCCGTCGTCGCCGTGACCGTGTAACATATCCTACTTAGCTATACTATTGTAAATCAACTCCATATTAATGTTCTGACGCAGCAAATCCGCCAGCTTATCATATTGCTGTTCCTTATATTCCCGGTAATTATATTGTACGCCTTCTTCATTTGTGTACGGGGCTAAAATACTGTCGATCACTATCTGGTTGTCCAGAATCCCGTGCAGGTACGTGCCCCACGTATGCGCGTCGCGGAAAAAGCCATCGTGCCGCCCGTCAGAAAAAGTGGCAACCGGCTCACCGGGCTGTAATGCGGTAGTTTCGCCCATATGAATCTCATAACCCAAGCATTCTACCTTACTTTGCATGAAATAAAATGCGCTTTGCAATGTCGTTTTTTCAGATTGCAGGACTGTTTTCACCGGCAAAAGTCCCAGTCCCGGCAGTTCTTCAATTTCACTCTCGACATGATGCGGATCGAGGATGCTTTCCCCCAGCATCTGATAGCCGCCGCAAATGCCTATCACGGTTTTCCCGGCCTTATGCGCGTCATAAATGGCTTTTGCAACGCCGCTGTTTTTAATGGCCAGCATATCCTCAATCGTGTTCTTACTTCCGGGTATAATGATAATCGAGGCTTTGGAGATCTCTGACGGCTCATTGGTATAGTACAAATTCACCCTGGAGTCTTTTTCAAGCCGGTCGAAGTCCGTGAAATTTGAAAGCCTTTTGAGCAGGATTACCGCCACATTCACCTTTCCTTCCACCCCCGACCGGTATTTAAGCTCCAATGAAACGGAATCTTCCTCTTCGATATGAATATCCCTGAAATAAGGCAAAATACCTACAACGGGCAACCCGGTCAGCGCTTCCAGCATTCTCCTACCGTCTTCAAACAACCGTCCGTCCCCCCGGAATTTATTAATAATGATGCCCTTCATGCACGCACGTTCCTCGGGCGTAAGCAAAGCGATCGTACCGTAAACACTGCCGAAAACACCGCCTTTATCGATATCGGCGATGAGATAGGTGGCGGCCCCGGCGTGCGCTGCCATTCTTAGATTAGTAATATCCCGGTGTTTCAGATTCAGCTCTGAAATACTTCCTGCACCTTCCATTACAATCGGAGAAAATTTCACGGCAAGGCGGTCGAAAGCGTCCTTCACAGCTGAAAAAAGTTGGCGCCGGTCGTTGGCCATAAAATACTCATAGGCCGACTGGTTTCCCACCGGCTTTCCGTTCAAAACGACCTGTGAAGTTTTGTCATTCGTAGGTTTCAGCAACACAGGATTCATGTCCGACTCACACGGAATTTGTGCGGCTTCCGCCTGTACGGCCTGTGCACGGCCCAATTCGAGACCGTCGGCCGTTACAAAGCTATTGAGCGACATATTCTGTGCCTTGAATGGCGCCGGTTGGTAGCCGTCCTGCTTGAATATCCTGCAAAACCCGGCTGTGATCACGCTTTTACCTACGTCTGAACCGGTGCCCACGAACATGATCGGGCGTAATTTCCTAGTATTCATTTGATTTAAATATCAATACGCGCCGAAATCGTCCCTGTAATTACATGAGCGGAGAGCTCCTGCAAAGACAAATACTCTCCACCAAGGGCAGCCGCCAGCTCCCGGGCTTTTCCATAGCGAACATAGCCACTTTCCGTGTCCAGCACCAATGCCGGATATTTCAGATTTTCAGCCAGTTGCAGCGACTGCCGCCATGCATCCCCACCCGCACCCGGCAAAGGCACATTGGCTTTTCCATCACTCAATATCACCAGAAATGGCTGAATGCGATCATCTTTCAACAAAGACGTGAGCATATTTTCCGCCAAATGCAAGGCATGCGGCAATGGTGTTCGGCCACCCGTCGGCAGCTTTTCCAAAGCCTGTTGGGCCAGCTCCGTACTTCGGGTTGGTTCGAGCAGTATCGAAGCCTCGACGCCACGAAAGGCTATTACAGCAACCATATTACGCTTCTGATAGGCATCTTGCAGCAAATTCATCACACTTCCTTTCACTGCTTCCATTCGCTTGCCCGCAGCCATCGAACCGGATGCATCCACAACAAATAAAATAAGATGGCCAGCCTTGCCATTTCTCACCTTCTGATGTAGATCCTGCCTGCCGACATTCAGTTGGTCCGGATCGCGTGCCAAAGCATGCAGGATGGTATCCGTCAGCGCAATGTCGGTCGCGGCATCATTCTTAACAGCCCTTACCTGAAAGCCTTTTTCAGTATATTTTGCTTTTGTTCCTCGTCCATTCGAGGAACCGGGCAACGTAACGGGATCCGTTTGCGACAATTCTGGAATATTCATTCTAAAATCAATTCCCGCAATGTTCCCGCTATCCTCCTTATCGCAATTTCCTTCGCCTTCCTCCCCCCTTTCTCCCCCTTCTTCTCGCTCAGAACCCGACGGCCTGCCATCATTCTGCGCGGCATTATTTTCGCCAGAATTCTCCCGATTATCATCCAGCGACTGCCCGCCCTGTGGCGGCAATGCTTTTTTACCTTTCCTGTGTGTCAATACTAGCTCGGCCCCCTCACGTATATCCTCCGGAGTTACGGCCTTTCGTCCTTTCAATGCAGCAATGGCAATGGCCGTTTTATACAGTACAATATCAGCCCGCAAACTGCTTACCCCCCATTCGATACAAAGCTGGCTGACCATTTTGAGCAATCCATCAGGCATTTGTACAAATGGCAGCAACTTCCTGGCCCTATCAATTTGCTCTCTGACCATTTCCTGACCGCTGATCCAATGACTTCTGAAAGCATCCGGATCATTTTCAAACGCAATCCGACTCCGTACCACCTCCGTCCTGGCCTGCACGTCCGTCTGGGCCTCCACTTCCACCATCAGTCCGAAGCGGTCCAGAAATTGCGGCCGCAGATTGCCTTCTTCCGGGTTCATCGTGCCGATCAGTACAAACCGCGCCGGATGGCTCACCGACAACCCCTCCCGTTGAACCGTATTCACACCCGACGCGGCCACGTCAAGCAACACATCTACCAGATGATCTGCCAACAGATTCACTTCATCTATATATAAAATCCCTTCATGCGCGCTCGCGAGCAGGCCGGGCAGCAGCTTTTTGGTCTTGTCTGCAAGGATCGCCTCAATGTCCAGACTACCGAGCACCCTGTCCTCCGAAGCTCCCAATGGCAGGTCCACAAATGGTACCGGCTCACCTGTGCAATCCAAAGCGGGCATTACCTCGGCCAGCCCGCGTACTGCGGTGCTTTTGGCCGTACCTTTTTCACCCTTGATCAGCACCCCGCCAATGCCGGGATTAATCGCGCAAAGCAACAGCGCCTGTTTCAGTTTGTCTTGCCCGACGATCGCGGAAAACGGGTATAA
>CAMLNK010000249.1 GCA_946481035.1 uncultured Dyadobacter sp.
TCATGAATGAAACTGCATCGAAATCTTTGTGTTGTGGCGTTTTCATTTTTCCAACAATTGTTTTGGGGAATATATTTCAAGTTTTTGATGTCCTAGCTTCTCGTTGACTGCATTATAGCCATGCATCCTCGCTACATTAACAATGTGCTTAAAGTTCCAGCTTATCAGCATATCTGCTTCATTAACAGTTGCGAGTGCGATATGCAAGCAATCCGCGAAACTGGTTTTGCCGACAACTTTCTCATCGATGTAGCAGTTTGCGAGTTCCACCGCCACCATCGTCTCATCAACCATACAAACGCTCTCAGGTTTTAGTTGCCTCACGAATTCTTTCACGAAAGCTGGCGCGTCATTTAGTTCGTCGAGCGTCAGAGTGGAAAAGTAAGATAATGTTCGATTTTTTCTGAATCATTTCAAATAGGGCCTTTGTGGGATGTTCAAATCCGTCATCAAAGTAGCCGCCGAAAACGGATGTATCCAAGTATAGTTTCTTACTTGCCTGCATGGAAGGGAGATTGGATTCGTGTTGGCAGGCAAGAAATGCGATTTGAATATGAGGAGACTTAAATTGTTTTCCAACATACCGTATCCCTGATCAATCGGTTTGGGCTGGCATCATTTTCGCTAGCCTTTTCCCGAACATAACCAGATGTAACCATGGAGCAAATAAATAAGCATTTAGGCATGGCTGTGAGTGCTGCGACGGTATCAGCTTTCCTTAAAGCCTTGAACAATAGTGACTTTAAAGCTGCCGGAGAGTTGATGAACGAAAAAGTCCGGTTTGAAGGCGTGCTCGGGAGCGTGGATGGCAGGGATGAATATATTGCGCAGATGGCGAAAATGAAGTTTCGCTATCATGTGCAAAAGCTGCTGTACGATGACGACAACGTTTCGGTGCTTTACGAGATCGACATGGGAGGTAAGTCGGTGCTTACCTCTGGATGGTACGAGGTGCATGACGGTAAAATCACGTACATTCGCGTCATTTTCGATCCCAGGCCGGTGTTGTCGTGATTGCTAAAACGTACGGAAGTAGGGGCGTGCCGAAAGGGGAGAGAATGGCCAGGGTACCGCGATCAGGATGATAATGAACGCGATGGTGTAGAAAATGGCCATCGTTTTGAATTTGGTGGTATCGCTTTGCTGGCGTTTGACTATCGACGAGCCGATGGTGACGACAATAATGGCGATCGTCATGAGCGTGATGTGGATCAAGCCAAAAAATACGAAGTCGAATTGTTTAATCGCTTCTTTAAAATGCGTCCGGAAGTAGCTGATAAACGGGCTGTTGAAATAAAGCACATATCCGATCATCAGCTGAATGTGCGTCAGCGTCGCCGTTACATGTCGTATCGTATCGTCGGATTTGGTGAACGGCCGCTTTTGGGACCAGCCGCGGAATCCGCAGTATAGTGCATAAGTAATAGCCGGCACGATCAGCCAGCGTACAATCGAATGGGAGAGGATCAGAAACGTATACATTAGTAAAGAATGGCGTCTATAACCAATGACGATCTCCCCGGATTTTTACTTTTGGCAACAGTAACTTTTATCCTAAAAAATCATCTCACGGCTTTTTTATAACGGTCTTTTTCCGCTTTACGGTGTAGGACGTTGTGGTGTCGGCATCGGGCCTGCCGGTGCTGCTGCGGCTGCCGTCGACGGTGCCCGACGAGTTGATAGTGCCGTTGTCGTTCAGGATGGGGCCGGTTTCCGCGTTGGCGGAATCTTTCAGTATCGCATTGAGGTCGGATGAGTCGGCTGTTTTCACTTGATGCCTTTTCGTTTTGCGCTGGTATCTCTGTTCCTTCTTCGATAATCTCGAAGAAGCGTCCGTTGACTGTGCAAACGCGCAGGCGGGTAACGTCAGCGCAAGAGTTAATGCGAAAATTTGAAACGGTTTCATGGAATGGGTTTTAGTTTGATGATTTTGAAATGTGCTTCAAATATCGTTCCTACCACACTTTTAGGTAAAACAATTAAACAGCCGCAGCCACGCGGTATTTCCGCCGGTATTCACCGAGACTCATTCCCTTACTCTTTTTGAAAAAGCGGTTGAGATGGCTTTCGTCGGTGAACGAAAGTTCGGACGCGATTTCGTTCATGCGCATATTGCTGTGCAACAGCCTGGTTTCGACCAGTTTCATCCTCGAATTCAGGATGAATTCCTGCATCGTTTCATTAGTGTGTTTCTTGAAATACCGTCCCAGGTAAGATTCGGATATCCCGAAATGGCTGCTGATGTGCGCAGCTTTTATCTTATCAGGATGATAAATGTTGGCCTGAATATATTGCAGTATATCGATCGCCTTCTCTTCGCTGCATTCGGTGATCTTTTTGGGCAGGAACATGGCAATATTGCGCGCTACGAGAATAATCATCGTGTTAATGTATTGCCTGATAAGCTCCTTGTTGTACATATCGCGGTTGACATACTCGCGGATAATTGCCTCGACGAGCGGTTTGACAATGCTTTTGTCAGCCTGGTTTTTGAGAATGCATCCGGGCTGATGGCTGGCATTTTGCAAGATAAATTCGAGCCTTTGCAGCAAATCTTCCCGCTGCGATGCGCTCACGAGCGACGTATTTCCTTTGATAGATACATCATTGAACCGGATGAAAACGAATTTTGTGGTCGTTTCGATGTCGAACGAATGGGTGTCTTCGGGCGTGAGGAGGAACATATGGCCGGCATTGTACCGGAAAGTATGCTGATTGATCTCCTGCACACCGGTACCTTCCAGGATGTAGATCAACTCAAAAAAGTTGTGTTGGTGCGTTGGTTTGGGGCATTCGTCAAGCTCTTTGTAAATTATTTCAAAGGGTTCGTGCAGATTTTCTTTCATGGCTGTGAGAAGTGTACCGGATTTTGGAAAAATTATACTGTGAAAATAGCCAGAATCCGGTACAATTTTGCAGTGTCAAACACAAAATCAATTGAAGATCATGAAAGCAACATTTTTGACCGATACAAATACCCCACTCATTATCAAGGAGGTGGAAACGCCTGTGCCAACAGAAAACCAGGTGCTCATTAAACTGGCCTATTCTGCATTGAACCACCGCGATGTATGGATCCAGAAAGGGCAGTACGCCGGTCCGAAAGGAGGGCTTATCCTGGGTTCCGATGGATTTGGAACTGTCGTAGAAACCGGCGGCGATGTAGATAGCGGATGGATTGGTAAGGCGGTGATTATCAACCCAAGCCATGACTGGGGCGATAACCCGGCTGCATTCGGGGAGCAGTTCAAGATCCTGGGCAATCCCGAGCCGGGTACTTTCGCGGAATATATTACTGTGGATGTGAAGTATGTTCACGAAAAGCCCGCGCATCTGGCTGATATCGAGGCAGCAGCGTTGCCACTTGCGGGAATTACAACCTACCGCGCGTTGTTTACACGCGCTGCTTTGGAAGCAGGCGAGCAAATATTGATTACCGGTATCGGGGCAGGTACGGCCTTGCTGGCGCTGCAATATGCGCTCGCGGCCGGCGCGAGAGTGTATGTTACTTCCGGCTCGCAGGATAAGATTGAAAAGGCCAAAGCGCTTGGGGCGATTGACGGATTCAACTATAAAGATGAAAACTGGTTCCTGAAAGCAAAAGAGGTAACTGGCGGATTCGACGTCGTGCTGGACAGCGCCTCGGGCAAGGGATTTGGCAACCTTATCGAAACCGTAAAGCCGGGCGGTAGGATCGTTTTCTTCGGCGGTACCGACGGTCCGATCGGCAATATCATTCCCAATAAAGTGTATTGGAGAAATCTTTCGATCCTGGGTACGACTATGGGAACGTTGCAGGAATTCAGGGATATGCTCGCATTTACCGCAGCACACGGCATCAAACCTATTGTAGACAAAGTCTATCCCTCATTGGTGGACGTGCAGCAAGCCTTCGATTACATGCATGAAGGCAAGCAGTTTGGTAAAATTGTGCTGACAAATAGTTAGGGAGAAAAGGAGGATGGAGGAAAGGGAGGAAAGGGCTTCCTTCCTCCTTTTCTTCCCCTTCCTCCATTCCTCCCATATTTTATTCAACAGTAAGCCCATCCATATCTTCCAGGCGTGCGATCAATGCCCAACCGTAAAAATCGTTGGCCAGGGCCACCATCAGTTCGTTTTTCCCGGTTTTGAAAGGTATGACGAATGACGTGTTTTCAATGGAGCATCTGCCCGCGGGCTCCTTCATAATGGGGGCAGCAAATGTGTTTTTGTCGACATACAGATAGCGGCCGTTCAGGAACACCCACACATCATCGCTGAAACCCATGGCGATCTTTTTCTTTTGATCTGTTTTGGAATTAATGTTAACCTTCATCCACACGAGGCGGCGCTCTTTGCTCATACCAAACTTGCGCGTCAGGTTCATCATGCCTCTTCTTTCTGCCCAGATCGTTTCCCACATTGTTTCCGCTTTTGGCGCGTAGTCCATGCTGAAATCCACGTTTTTCGCTAATGCGACGGGTTCGGATACCTGCCATTTGCGCAGGTAACGCGGGTCGTGCGCGACCGGGTCCGTGCCCTCGTATGCGGGAAGCCCTTCGGTTTGGCCGGGCTTAATCACCAGGTTCGATACAATGCCTTCGCCCTCGAATGCGAGTGTGCCTTCCGTGACGTTACCTTCCATTCGCGGCACTTCCATGGTGGGGCGCTGCATATCATTTACAAACACCCGTAGCTGGTAACCCGATGCGATCAGTTTTATATGGTTCCAGGTTTTGTTCTGAAAATTGGCTTTCCCCTGGTATTGCGGCAGCAGGTCCCAGAGGTTTACGCCGTCGATATTGGGTGTATATTGTACTGCTTCAATGCCCGTAGAGTCGCCTGCGCGGTGGGTCCGGAAATAAAAAAGCTCCGTTTCCTTGCTATCCTTATACCTGAAATAGAAGGAGGCGAACCGCTGGTCGGTGGGAATGTAGTCGAACTCGACGGTGCCGTTCGAAAATACGGTGTTTTTCAAAATGACCTGGCCTTGTTTGGGAAGGACTTTCAATGCGGGGCGGCCATCATGTGTCGTAAATTCTGCATTGGCACCGGGCGCATCCCAATTTTCGGCTTTGAGCGCTACCCAGATGTCCGGATTTTTTTCTGCCGTTTTAGGTTTTTTCTGGCCCGCTGCGGTGAAGGTAATGCAGCAGAGGGCGATTGAAATGAATCTTTTCATGGCTAATAATGCAAATGTGTTGAAAAGTGAACTATTTCTTGAAAATGCCGGCATTAAGTTCTTTTCCAGCCGATTGGGGGAGCGGGTTAAGGTAATCTTTCGGCAAACCGTTGGTTGCTACCTCGCTGAGCAGCAGCTTGCCGGTGCGCACGACGTGCTCTTCCGAATGCGCGTTCCGGTCCGCGGGCGTCGCGCCATTCTGGCCATAATAGCCCATTTCGTGCTGCATTCCGGTAAACAGGCAGTTTTTGAATTGATACTTCGGATAGGTTTTTTCCGCCCGGAGCCACAGGTATTCCGAGTTGGCGACGATGTTGTTCTCGAATACGAACGGCTCATGGAAAGTGCCAAACCAAACGGCTGATTCATAAGCGCCGACGATAATTGAGTTTTTAAGTGAAAAATCGCGGATGGCCATGAACAGAAGCAGCGCATTCTTGGTACCATAAAAAATACAATGGTCGACGTGAATGCCCGCACCGTGCGCCCAGATACTTCCCTGAATAGGCGCAGAATTGCGTTCGCCGATGAAGTAGCATTGCGAAACGTCCAATCCCGTGAGCGTGGAGTCCTTGCGGCTCACAGGATAGTAGTACTGCACTTCCGGGTTTCCATTGCCGATGAATTTCAGCCCGCGAATGCGAATGTGATCGGCCGCTATCAGAAAGCCGACGGCATGCTGGAACTGCGTTTTGTTGTTGTTCGCCGAAATCGACTGGATCACCGGCATTTGCGCGGGCTTCCAGTCGGCGGCGTCGGGCATGACGGCAGCTTCGATCGTGAGCCAGGCTTCGTCGGTATTACGCTTGTCGATCACGACTTGGTCGCGCAGCGTGTAAAGCCCCGGGCCGACTTTTATTGTCGCACTTTCGCCGGTTTTAAATGTTTTCGCCAGCTCGATTGCCCGCTGCAACGTTGCTACCGGTGTTTCGACTTTACCATTGGCTGCGTCGTTGCCTGCGGATGCATTTACGTGAATCGTTTGCGCATGCAGTGGCCGGACGAGCAATAAGATAATGGACAATAAATAGCTTAATTTGTACATGTTTTAAATATTTGTTGGTCGTTTCAAATATGCGGCCGGCCGGCTGGTTTCTTTGTCGGACCAAACATAATAGAGTGGCCCGTAATGTGGTTTTCAAACTGTATTCAAGTTTTGTCAAGTTTTATCATGCTCATTTACAATGGTTTCTGAAATAAATGAATTGCAGCGTTGCAAGGCTGTTATCGAGGATAAGCTGGGCTGGG
>CAMLNK010000250.1 GCA_946481035.1 uncultured Dyadobacter sp.
ATTACGTTCCTCATTGTTCCTGCTGGCGCTGGGTTTCTCTTCCCAGTTCGCGATCGCGCAAAAAGGAGAGATTGAAAGCCAGACATACGAAATTTTAAAGGACAAAAGCATAGAATTTGCCCCGGCCGACCGGGTTTTCGATAAAGTACAGCCTGTGAAGGGTGAAACCGGCAAGAAGAAGGTGTCATACCAGATCGTCGATCCGGAAATCAATATCGCTTCCCCGAAACTAACCCCGGCTGTGGCCGCATCGTCGGACGAACAAAGTCGCAAGGACGAGCCCGATGTGCTGAACAACTACGTCAAAGCGGGCGGCGGTAATTACGGCCGGTTCTTGGGCGAGTTGTTTGTTGGCGGAAGGCCGAAGGAAGACCTCGCGTATACTGTGCAGCTGAAACACCTCTCGGCTGCCAATGGCCCGGTGGACGGTAAAAATTCAGCCAATGCGACCACCGGTTTTAAAATCGGCGGGAAGTACATCCGCTCGAAGTACAAAGTCGATGCAGGCTTCAATTTCGACCGCAAAAACTACTATTTCTACGGCTACAAGCCGCAGCCCGAGGGCGTGGTAGTCGACCGCGACACGATCCGGCAGACGATCAACCAATTTGGTTTTAACCTGGGTTTTGAAAATACGGACGCGTCGGTACTCGTGGATTATTCGGTGAAAACGGGGCTGAATACTTTGAAAGACCGCTATAATGCATCGGAAATCGATTGGGGAACTAATCTGACGGCCTCCGTACCTATTTCGGAAACTTTCTTCGCATTGCTGGAAGCGGACGCCTACGTGTCGCAGCGTGTCGATTACTTCACTTATAACCGTAACCTGTTCCGTGTTAAACCTACGTTCAAGTACGTGAACGACATGTTCTCGGTTTCGGCGGGTATTAATGCTGTAAATGAGACGGATAGCCAGCTGGACATTAACCGCACAAAAGCATTTCCGGCGGTAAATCTGGATGTGACGCCGTTTTCGGGCATACATATTTTCGCAGGCTGGAATGGCGATATCGTACGGAACACGTTGAGAAGCATGCTGAGCGAAAACCAATGGCTCGGGCCGAACGTGCTCGTGATGAATACGGAAAAGACTTCGGATATCAGCGCGGGTGTAAAAGGTGAAACCGGTACAGGTATTAACTACGAAGGTAAAGTGGCTTACACTTCTTACAGGAACTTTTATTCGTACAACAACTCGCTGTCGGATACCTCGCGTTTCTCGGCTATTTTCGATCCGGGCAAAACAAAGGTGCTGACGATTTCCGCGCAGGCAGGTTATAATTTCAACGAGTTGTTCAAAACCTCGCTTAAAGCCAATTTCTTCGATTACGCCGTCGACAAAGTGGAGGAGCCCTGGCACCGCCCCGACCTTACTTTGAACTGGTTCAACGCCCTTACCATCAGCAAAAAGCTCTTTGTTACGGCGGATTTTTACATGCTGAGAGGCTTAAAAGCGAAAAATTTTCAAACCGGAGAAGTAACCAAATTACCGGTAATCGCCGATCTGAATCTTAAAATCGACTACCTGTTAACCAGGAACTTCTCTGCATTTGTGAACCTGAACAACGTATTGGGTAAACGTTACCAGCGGTATCAATACTATCCGCAGCAGGGGCTGAACTTTATTGCGGGATTGTCTTTTTCTTTTTAACTTCGCTGAGTTAACACCAAACTTCGCTTCATGATAGCAGTCGAAACAGTCATCCGGAAACTCATTGGAGAGTACGAATTCGTGATCATTCCCGGCTTCGGTGCCTTGCTTTCGCATCAGGTACCCGCAGCTTATGATGGTAATTCGGGCATTTTCGCGCCGCCTGTCAAAAGGCTCGCATTTAATGAGTACCTGAAACTGGACGACGGCCTGCTGGCGAACTACATTTCGCGTCATGAGAAGGTCACCCACGCGGATGCGGTGGTATACATCAAAGGTTACACCGACCGACTGAGATCCGGCCTGGATTTGAACGGAGAGGCAAGCATTACCGGCATTGGTGAATTCAAACAGAACGTAGAAGGCAAGCTGGTTTTCGAACCTAATACTGGTAAGTACTTTAAAGACGAGTGGTACGGCTTTGAAAAGATCAAAGCAGTTGAGCAACAAGCCCGTCCGGTAGCTGCATTAAACTCGGCACAATACGTCAGCGACGATGTTGAAGTGGTTGAACTGGAAACGGGAGCACGGCCACGCCGGTGGGCAGGCTGGGCTGCTGCGGCGGTGATCGCAGGTTTGCTTTGCGGATTGAGCTTTTTTCTGGTCAATACGGAAAATGAATACATCAAAAGTACGCTGAACCCGTTCGCGGAGATGTTCAGCCGGAAAGAAGCTGCCGAAACGACGGTTGTGAAGGCAGAGGAAGCCCAGGCACCTGCACCTGCTCCGGTAACCGAAGCAATCGTTGTGAAAGTAGATTCAATGCCGGTGGATTCCGCGTCAGTTAATGCGCCTGAAACAGCTACCACCGTACCGACCACATTGCCGGCCGTTGCTGCGCCAAAAACCGCGGAAGTAACTTCAACCAAGTTTTATGTGATCGCCGGTGCATTTAAAGGCACGAAACAGGCAAATGTTTTGCTTGCTGAGTTAACGAAAAAAGGTTTTACAAAAGCATTGATCATCCCGGGTGACGAGCGAAGCAAAAAGGTGAAAGTCGCTATCGATGGGTTTGACAATGAAACGGATGCCTATCGCGCGTCGAACGAACTGAAAAAAGTAATTGGCGAAGCGGGTTGGGTTTTCAAGAAAAAATAAGGTTTTAAACCTGAAAATAGAAAAAGGAGGTCTTTGGCCTCCTTTTTTTGTTGCATACGTTTTTTACTACTTTTACGTTTTCCGAAAGAAAACCCATTTTTTGATAAATGATCACATTACAGGCAGAAGACCGGCAGCGAATCGCAGTATCATGGGCGTGGTCCTTTGGGATTACCGCTGCCATGTTGAGCATATTCTTTTTCATCCGGCTTAACTCCTCGCTTCCCAAAGTCGAACCCATGGAGTTGTTTGTGGAAGTGAACTACGGGACCAGCAAAGTGGGGCGCGGGGACGTTCAAACTTACAATAAGCCCAACGACAGCAAGGTAAGGGAGAACATGAAGGCGGATGCCGAAGAGGTTAAAAAAGTGAAATCGGTGGCTACGCCGAAACCGACGCCTCCCACACCACCTAAAATAGAGTCGCCGAAGCCCACAAAAACCGTCGCTGAGAAGCCTGCGATCACTTCGAAGGTAGAGAGCCCGGTGGAAGCTCCGGAGAAGACTGACGTTAAAAAATCGACAGGAAGCGAAAACGCTTCGGCTCCGGTATCGAAGCCTGCCCCGGAAAAGGCGGTTAATAAGGACGCGTTGTTCAGCAAATCCTCCGGCGCCAAATCGGGAAGCAATGGTACAAATGGTACGAAAACCGGCATTGGAGGCAACAACAACGGCGACGACGCGGAAGGTGTTGGCGATAAAGGATCCAAAACCGGAAGCCTTTTTGCCAAAACTTACAAAGGCGAAGGCGGTGGCGGCGGTACCAATGTGGGACTTAACCTGTCGGGATGGAGTTGGTCGAGAAGACCGGTTGTGGACGATAATTCAGACGCTACGGGCGATATTACATTCAAAATTACGGTCGACAGAAACGGCCGCGTGAAAAGTGTGATTACCCAGGCAACGACTGTCACCGATTACGCGGTAGTCAACAAATACAAAAGTGCCGTAAGGGACCTTACTTTCGTACCCAAGTCGGCCAACGTACCGGATGAATCGATCGGTACCATCACCTTTAAAATACGTTCACGTTAATACTTAAATGACATATCAGGAAACGATCGGGTATCTGTACGACAGGTTACCGGTTTTTCAGAATATCGGGGCCCGTGCTTTCAAGCCGGGCCTTCATACTACCAGGGAACTGTGTAAGGCCCTGGGCGATCCGCAGGACAAATACCCTACCATCCATATCGCGGGCACTAACGGCAAAGGAAGCACCTCGCACATGCTGGCAGCGATCCTGCAAGAATCGGGGTACCGCGTCGGGCTCTATACTTCACCTCATTTAAAGGATTTTCGCGAGCGCATACGCGTAAATGGCGCGTGCGTACCCGAGGAATTCATCGTCGGGTTTGTTGATGATCAAAAATCTAACATTGATAGATTGTCTCCATCCTTCTTTGAGGTTACCGTTGCGATGGCGTTTTCTTATTTTGAAGCGGCTAATGTAGAAGTCGCGGTGATTGAGGTAGGAATGGGCGGCAGGCTGGATTCGACCAATATTATCACGCCGGAGCTATCGGTTATTACCAATATCAGCTTCGACCATACGCAGTTCCTGGGTGATACGCTCGGCAAAATCGCTGGTGAAAAGGCGGGAATCATCAAAAATGAGGTTCCGGTGGTGGTAAGTGAATACCAGAATGCAGAGATCGGTGATGTCATCGCGGCTGCTGCCAATGCTGCCAATGCCCCGTTAACGTTTGCTTCTGATGTGTTTGAAGTGGGTTTTGTGGGATTAGCTGATGGCAAAATGCTGGTGGATGTGACAGATAAGTCCTCAGGATCGGTTGTATCGAAGGGCCTGGCTGCGGACCTTACGGGTTCCTATCAATTAAAAAATATAACCGGAGTGTGGGCTGCCAAAGATGTGCTCATTTCCAAAGGCTGGAAAATAACCGAGGATTCGGTAAAAAGGGCATTGCAATCCGTAAGTGCGATAACAGGCTTGAAAGGACGTTGGCAGCAGCTGCGCCAAAACCCTGACGTTTACTGTGATACGGCACACAATACGGCGGGCCTTACCATTACTTTGGCACAGTTCGATACCGTTTGCAAGGGCAAGAAACGCTTTGTCGTCGGTTTTGTGGGCGATAAGGACATCTCGACCATGTTATCGTTGTTTCCGAAGGATGCACAATATTACTTCTGCGAACCTTCCAATATGAGGGCATTAAAGGCGGAAGAATTGCAATTCAGGGCCTCAGAGCACGGTTTGACAGGGAAGGCCTTCCGGAATGTGAACGAAGCCCTTGAAGAAGCTATTAAGGAATCGGCACCGACGGATGCAATTTACGTCGGTGGTAGTACCTTTGTAGTTGCAGATATTGAAAGTTTATAGAGCATTTAAGTAGTATAATGGCAAGAAGAAAGTTAGCGCATTACAGGTTTAGTGAGCAGGCAGAAAATGTAGTCCAGGCGGGAAAACCGCTTTATTCGGAGATAAAAGGCAATTGGAATAAGCTGTACTTTAACAATGAAAGTCCGATTGTGGTGGAACTGGCATGCGGTAAGGGCGAATACACCGTCGGCCTCGGAAAGAAATTCCCTGAAAAAAACTTCATAGGAGTCGATATCAAGGGCGACCGGATCGCGCGGGGCAGTGCATTGGCTACCGAGGAAAATTTGACGAATGTAGCTTTTCTCAGGGCCGGCATTCAATATTCGGAGGAATTCTTTGCAGAGGGCGAGCTGAGCGAGATCTGGCTTATCCATCCGGACCCGCAGGTACGTGACCGCAATGAGAAATACCGGCTTACGAACCCGAACTTTTTGGCCAGATACGCCACATTTTTGAAAGAAGGAGGCATGTTTTTCCTAAAAACTGATAGCGATTTCCTGTATGAATACAGCTTGCAGACGCTCGAAGATGCCCCGAACTTCCGGATTATCGAGCATACCTATGACCTGTACCAATCACATTTGCTGGACGAACATCATGGCGTGCGTACGCATTACGAAGGTATTTTCACGGCCAAAGGCTATACCATCAAATACATTAAGGCACAGCTGGTTTAACGCCAGCCACAAAGAAAAAGGCCCGTTCCAGCATTTGCCGGAACGGGCCTTTTTCACATTCGGATATGCTATTACTTCTGGATCAAACCAGCGAAGTAGTAAACAGTTCTTACGAGCTGAGACACGTATGACATTTCGTTGTCGTACCATGAAACAGTTCTAACAAGCTGAACATCACCTACTTTCTGAACGCGGGTTTGAGTAGCGTCGAACAATGAACCGTAGCTGATACCGATGATATCGCTGCTCACGATTTCATCTTCTGTGTAGCCGTAGCTCTCGTTAGCAGCCTCTTTCATCGCAGCATTGATTTCTTCCACGCTGGTTTCACGGCCCAAAACAACCGTCAACTCAGTCAGTGAGCCTGTCAATGTAGGAACGCGCTGAGCAGAACCGTCGAGTTTACCTTTCAATGAAGGCAATACAAGACCGATCGCTTTTGCAGCACCAGTGCTGTTAGGAACGATATTCTGAGCAGCAGCTCTCGCTCTTCTCAAATCGCCTTTCGGATGTGGTGCATCCTGGGTGTTCTGGTCGTTGGTGTAAGCGTGGATGGTAGTCATCAAGCCGTTAACGATACCAAATTTCTCTTCCAACACCTGTGCCATT
>CAMLNK010000251.1 GCA_946481035.1 uncultured Dyadobacter sp.
TGTTCGTGGTCGAGCAGCGCGACGGTGTCGTGGTGATCGACCCGCCCGACGGCCTCTTCGACCTGTGATGCGCGTCGACGTCTTCACCATCTTCCCCGAGTGGTTCGCGGGGCCGTTCGACGTGTCGCTTTACGATATGGTGGCGGCTTATGGTGTTTTCGCGAACAATGGTACGTACACCCAGCCTATTCTTGTAACGAAAATCGAGGATAGTAATGGCAAAGTGATAGAAGAGTTTCAGCCCGAGCACCGTCAGGCAATCAGCCAGGAATCGGCGTTTTTGATGCTCCAAATGCTGCGCGCCGGTGTGGAAGAAGGCGGTGGTACTTCGGGAAGTATCCGGTGGAGATTCAACGTAACATTGAATGGCAACGAGCTGGGCGGTAAAACCGGAACAACTTCCAATAACTCCGACGGCTGGTTCATGTGCGTCACCCGCGACCTCGTTGTAGGTGCCTGGGTAGGCGGCGACGACCGCAGTATTCACTTCCGGACCACTAATCTAGGCGAAGGTGCCAAAACCGCATTACCGCTTGTGGGAGCATTCCTGGAAAAGGTTTATAAAGACAAATCCATCGAACCGGGGCCATTCCCGAAACCAAGTTTCAAAATATCCAAAACCTACAACTGCCCCACCCGATGGGCGCCGGCCGAGAGCGATTCACTTGGCATTGAAGGTGATAGCACGCCGGCCAAACGGAACGAGGAAGACGAATTCCTGATCGGCCCGCCACCGATTCCTTTGGATACTTCGAAGAGGAATTAGAATTTAGGCTTTAGGCTATAAGCTTTAGGCTGTAAGCTTATAGCCTAAAGCTTACAGCTTAAAGCCCAAATATCTACAAAGTTCCGATTTTATGCACCTCCTTATACTGAATGCGATATAGGTTCGCATAAGCCCCATCTTTTTCGAGCAATTGTTCGTGGTTACCTTCTTCTACGATCCTGCCTTTATCCACCACAATAATCTTATCCGCTTCCTGGATCGTCGATAGCCGGTGCGCGATTACGATGGCGGTCCGGCCGTGCATCAGGTTCTCGATCGCATGCTGGATCAGTTCTTCCGTTTCGCTGTCCACCGATGAAGTAGCCTCGTCGAGCACGATGATCTTCGGTTCGTGCACCATCGCGCGCACGAAGGAAATGAGTTGCCGCTGCCCTACCGAAAGCGTCGCGCCGCGTTCCATTACATTATAAGTATAGCCGCCCGGCAAGCGTTCGATGAAATCGTGCACGCCCACCAGCTTTGCAGCTTCAACGATCTTTTCGTGGGTAATGCTTTCGTCGCCGAGCCGGATGTTGTTTTCAATGGTATCCGAGAAAAGGAACACATCCTGCAACACCACGCCAATATGTTTACGCAATGCATTCAGTTCATAATCATGCACTTCGATGCCATCGACGTAAATATTCCCTTTGTTGATATCATAAAACCGCGTGAGCAGGTTGATAATCGAGGATTTCCCGGCCCCAGTGGCACCCACAAAGGCAATGGTCTCCCCCTCCTTTACTTCAAAATTAATATCCCTCAAAACGTACTCTTCGTCATTGTAAGCGAACCACACATTTTTGAACTCCACATTACCCTTGATGGATTCCGGTGCAAAAGTGCCTTCATTGGAGGTATATTCGTCGCTATCGAGCAGTTTTAGAATGCGGTCGGTACTGACGATTCCCATTTGGAGTGTGTTGAAGCGGTCGGCGAGCTGGCGGATCGGGCGGAAGAAGAGGTTGATGAACATCACAAATGCCGTAACCGTACCGAAAGTAATCTCAGCGCCCAGGATCTGTTTTGAACCATACCATACCACGAGGCCGGTCCCTGCCGCGGCAATCACATCCGCCACCGGATAATACACCGAATAATAGAGGATAGACCGGATGTTCGCATTGCGGTGGACCTTGTTGATTTCCCTGAATTTCTTGTATTCAATATCCTCGCTGCTGAAAATCTGCACGATACCCATGCCGGTAATATGCTCCTGCACAAATGCATTTAGGTTTGAAACAGCGGCCCGCACCTCATTGAACGAGTCTTTGATTTTTTCCTTGAAAACATAAGTACAAAAAAGCATCAGCGGGATCATCGAAAGGCTGATGATCGAGAGCTTCCAGTCGGTGTAGAACATCACGGCGATGATCAGCACCAGTTGCAGAATATCCCCGGCGATAGCGGCCATCCCGTCGCTGAATACATTGGAAAGTGTTTCCACATCGGAAATAGTACGGGTTACGAGCCGGCCAATGGGGGTATTATCGAAAAATTTGAGCCTTAAACCAATGATCTTCTGATAAAGCTGCACGCGGATATCGCGGATAATGTACTGCCCCAGCCAGCCCGACATATAAGTGTTCCAGAACTGGGCGATGCCCTGCAAAATGGTGACGACCAGCATGACCACCAGCATCACCGTAAGCTGCGAATAATTCCCGTTCGCGATCGGCGTGTCGATGGTGTACCTGATCAGCAGGGGCATTAACGGCGCCAGGACCGCATTGAGCAATATGATGGCAATAAGCAGATAAAACTGCCTCTGGTAAGGTCGAACGAATGTGTATAGACGCCTTAGGGTAGGAAGATCGAATATCTGGCCGCTTTTGGTTTCCTGGTTCACCGGGTAGCTATTAGGTAATACAGTGGTTGTCTTGGATCAACAAAGCAAAGGTAGAAAATGTCACAGAGGGTATAAAAAATCTCCCGATCGGCGCATATCTTTTTCAAATACACTACATTAACGCTTTGAAGCTTTGATATAGTCGAAATGGAGCTGTTTCTGAGTTTATGTCTGGGGATTGGCCTGAGCGCGAGTTGCGGTTTCAGGATATTCCTGCCCATGCTGGTTGCGAATGTGGCCGCTATGAACGGCTGGATTACGCCGGGAGAGCAATTCGGGTGGCTGAGCACCTGGACGGCCTTTTTCGCGTTGGGAACGGCTACATTGCTGGAAATAGCAGCATATTATATTCCATTTGTGGATAACCTGCTGGATACCGTGGCAACACCTGCCGCCGTAGTTGCCGGAACGCTGCTGACGACCTCGTTCATTGATATCGACAACCCAATGCTGCATTGGGGGCTCGGACTAATTCTTGGGGGCGGCACAGCCGGATTGGTGCAGGCGGGTACGGGTATTCTGCGGTTACTTTCGTCCAAAACAACGGCTGGTATCGGCAATCCGGTGGTTTCCACAGCCGAGAATGTGGCGTCATTCGGGCTGTCGGGGCTGGCGGTATTTCTGCCGGTAATCGCCCTGGTGCTGGTAGTTTTGCTGGCTGCGTGGCTTTTGAAACGATTAATAAATTTGAAAAAGTCTTGATGCATGGTTTTCGTGTCTGATGCAATCCCGGTCCATTCGCTTCCCAAAACGCCCAGCCAGGTACCCGCATTAAAGATTTTCAGGTTTAAAAACAGTGCTGAAATCCAGCAGGAAGGGCCTGTATCGCTGCCCATTACCCCGCTCCCCACCGACGCGCCGCACCGCCATACCTATTATGAAATCCTTTTCATCGAGGAGGGGCAAGGTTTTCACGAGATCGACTTCCATTCCTATAATATCCAGGGGGCCGGGCTGCACTTCCTGACGCCCGGACAAGTGCATTTGCTGACGTTTTCGAGTTCTTTCCAGGGTTACATTGTGGCGTTTTCGGAGGATTTTTACACATTTTACAATCCGATGAACCCGTCGCTTTCGCAGCTGCCGTTTTTCCAGCCGGCACGCAGGCAGCCGATCATTACATTGTCCGAAACCGACAAGCATTACTTCCACAATATCCTCCAAAATATGGTTACCGACCATTTGAGCACTGAAACCGACCAGGCGCTCATCGGTCGGTATTTGGGATTGTTGTTACAAAAATGTGCTTTCCTGACCCAGCATAATGCACAGGCGGCCGAGTCGCCCGCATTAAGCGTACCTGAGCTCGCAGGACGTTTTCAGGAACTGGTGGAAAAGAATTTCAGGGAAATGCATGAAGTGCAGCAATATGCCAGCAAGCTATCGGTTACGCCCGATTATCTGAGTAAAATCATTAAAAAATCCCTTGGTATCTCCTGCCAGGAATACATTCTCGACAAGCTGCTGCTCGAAGCCAAACGGCTCCTGGTTTTTTCCAATCTTAGCAGCAAGGAAATTGCCTATCACATCCATATGGACGACCCGTCCTATTTCAGCCGCATCTTTAAAAAGAAAACCGGTCTCACCCCGAATGAGTACCGCGAGCATGTTCGGAAAAGTACCATTTAATAGCAGATTTGTACCTTGCTATCGCTTTTTAGGGCAAATATCTTTGTATTATCCAAAATTAAAATGGCTAAATAATACTATTGATATAAATTATGCAGATAAAAAACGAACTGACGGCTGCTTCACTCCAATCCAAACTTGACCGCTTCTGGGAGGTTTCCGGCGAAAAAATCAAGCTCATCAATAAGGAGTACGACAATTCGAAAGGAACACCGGTTTTCACAGTGAATGGGAAATACACCCTTCGCGGCTGGACTGAATGGACGCAAGGTTTCCAGTATGGTGCGGAAGTATTGCAATTCGACGCTACCCGCGACGAAAGCTACCTCGCCAGCGCCCGCAAGAACACGGTCGATTTCATGGCCTCGCACGTAGGACATTTCGGCGTGCACGATCATGGTTTCAACAACGTGAGCACATACGGCAACCTGCTGCGGCTAATGAACGAAGGGGTGATCGCGGAAAACGAATGGGAGCGCAACTTCTATGAAATCGCATTGAAAGTGTCGGGAGCCGTGCAGGCACGTCGCTGGACGCCTATTAAAAACGGCCAGGGCTTTATCCACTCATTCAACGGGCCGCACTCTTTGTTTGTGGATACGATCCGTTCGGTAAGGGCGCTAATGGTCTCGCATTTGCTGGGCCATAGTTTTATGGGTGAAAATGATTTAAAAACCAGCCTGCTCGAACGCGGCACACTGCACTCCATTGCTACGGCCAACTATTCGGTTTACTACGGCGAAGGCCGCGACAGCTACGATCTTTGGGGCCGCACCGCGCACGAAAGCGTGTTCAACACCAACGACGGCAACTACCGCTGCCCTAACTCACAGCAAGGTTTCTCGGGCTTCACCACCTGGACGCGCGGCCTCGCGTGGGCGATGGTAGGCTTCGCCGAACAGCTCGAATCGCTGGCCAGCTTCTCCGACGAAGAACTCGCGCCGCTCGGCGGCCGCACTGAAATCGAGCGCATTTACCTCAAAGCCGCACAAGCTACCTGCGATTTTTACATTGAAAATACGGCATCTGACGGCATTCCTTACTGGGATACCGGTGCTCCGCAAATCCACAAACTGGGCGATTATACTTCCAGAGTTTCCGATCCGTACAACGAATTCGAACCGATCGACAGCTCGGCGGCGGGTATCGGCGCGCAAGGTTTGCTCCGTTTGGGTAAATATTTGAATGACAAAGGACAAACCGAAGCCGGAAACCGCTACTGGCAAGCCGGCCTCACAGCGGTGGACTCGCTTTTTGCAGAGCCTTACCTCTCTACCGACCCTACGCACCAGGGTTTGATCCTGCATTCGATCTATCACCGTCCGAATGGCTGGGACAATGTACCTGCCGGCCAGAAGATCCCATGCGGCGAATCGAGCATGTGGGGCGATTATCACGCGAGGGAAGTGGCACTCTACCTGCACCGCATCAATAAAGGGCTGCCTTATTACAGCTACCTGGGAGCAGTGAAGTAATGGCAAGAACGACTTCGCATTTAATAAAGTCATATTAAACCCATAATCATTTCTCCGAATTGGAAAATATAACACTCGACCGGTGCTGTATCCACACCATTACTACCAAGCCCTGGGCGCTTTCGGAGGCGGTGGAAAACTATGCCGCCGCCGGCGTGAAAGGCATTAGTGTCTGGCAGAATGCGATTGAGGGAATCGGGCCGCTCCGTGCGGGCGAGCTCATCCGCGGCGCCGGGCTGGAAATCGTCTCTTACGTCCGCGGCGGTTTTTTCCCGCATACGAGCAGCGCCGGGCGTGCGCAGGCGATCGACCATAACCGCAAGCTCCTCGAAGAAGCCGCGGCCCTGGGAGCACCCATGATCGTGCTGGTTTGCGGCGCCTCGCCCGACCAGTCGCTGGAAACCTCCCGCGACCAAATCCGCGAGGGTATTGCCGCTATTTTACCGCTGGCCGAAAAGCTGGGCGTAAAGCTGGCGATCGAGCCGTTGCACCCGATGTACGCCGCCGATCGCTCGGCCATTAACACCATGGCGCAGGCCAATGATATGGCTGAGTATTTCAAATCGCCTTTTGTGGGCGTGGCGGTGGACGTGTACCATTTGTGGTGGGATGGTGATCTGGAAAAAGAGATCGCACGCTGCGGAGCGAATGGCAA
>CAMLNK010000252.1 GCA_946481035.1 uncultured Dyadobacter sp.
TCCGGAGAATCCCGTCAAATACCACAATGCGCCCGCCCGGTAATGCAAATGCATTGACTTCATTCTCCTTCACCACGGTAATGCGGATCGGATAGGGCGTTTTGAAGTCGATGGATTTGGCAAAATCGTTCGTAACTGCCGTCAGCCGCTCATCGACGTCGTAAGCGCGGATCATATTCTCGTACATCGTGTCGCCCATATTCACCTCTGTGCTCACAGGAAAGCGCGACGCCGCAGCACCCGCCAGCCACGGCAGACCGAACCAATAGCCAAGCCCCATCAACATTACAACCGCCAAAGCGACGCCCGCGATGGTGGTGTTGTTCAGTTTGAAAATATTGGTGATCCGCTTTTTGAAAAAGGGCCTTTCCGGGTAACGCTTTTTGAGCGTTTCGGGAAGGGCCTCATCCTTGCATTCGAGAGTTTGCTGCGGAAATCCTCCATACCGGAATATGAAGAGGTTACTGAAATTCTCGTCCGTTTCGATACCGGGTAATGTCCATCGCACCGATGTGAGTTCGCCGGAAGGATCACGGTAATGAATGAGCCAGTGATCGGGCATGAGGGTGAGCGTCGCGTCGTGCGCGATGGACAGTCTTCCGTCGTGGTAACGGACACTAAAATTGTACATGAAGCCAGCAGAATCGGTTAAACAATGCCAATATCGATCATATCCGCGAGATCTTCTCCGGTTGCATCGGTATAATCAGCCTCGGTCTGCACGATTCCGTCAACATCCAGCGGGCCATCGATATGAATGTTGGAAAATACGAATTGCATAGCACGGACGATCGCCCAGGGAGTTGCCAGACCGAGACTCAGGATGATGATCAGCATATTGACCACGATCAGCTTGAAATATCCACCGGCGGTGGCTGTCGAGCGGAAGGTGAGCCGCGTTTCGCCCTGGTACATCCGGATGTTGTTCACATAGTAGGCAAAAAGGTCTTTAAACCACCAGAAAGAATAAATCCCCAAAGTCAGGAGTGACAGGAAATAGCCTTTTACATTAAGCCAGAAAAAAGCACCTCCTTCGCCCTCGTAGGAAAATGTGATGTTGCCAAACCGCAGGTTTTTAAAAATATATTTCCTGATTTCAATCACAAGCCAGGCACCATAAATACCCAAAGTAACGAGGGTAATGATGCTGCCAACGATAAACAGGTTCAGAAATTCCTTCCGATCGCCCCGGTAACCGAAATGGATACCCCGCCACGACGACCGTGACGTCCTGTACCGAAGCGCTCCATGAATGGCGATGGGTATCAGCAGCAGAAACCCGATATAGAAAACAGCAAGGCCGATCATCGTCAGCGTCGGGCTTTTTGTTGCGATTCCGCCCAGCAGAATGCAGTAAAGCCCGATAAAAATCCCGATCGCTTTGATAAAACCGATAAACATTTCTTTGCCTGTGCCGTGAAACGTAAACCGGCTTCCTTCAAACTCCGATTCCTCGTACATGTATTTCAGCAACGCAGCTCTTGCCCACGGATAATAGAGCCCGAGTGTAACCAATGTCAGAAGGATATTGACAATGTAAATACCGAATAGTTTGGCGCCTTCACCATGAAAGGTCACCTGGCGGGTTTCGTGCTGTTCCATGTAGTTAGATTTGAATTTGAAGATGGTCAAATATAAAGATTTCAACCTGCTAATAGATCAAATACCCGTTATCGGATACAAAAACTCAAAAACTAATTATTCTCCGGCACAGTTATTTTAGCAGGTTGTTCATATTTCATTTCATCGAAACAACTGGAAATCATGGATATTTATCAATTAGCCAACGAATTCCTGGATGCTGGCGGAGGTGACCCCAGCGATCCGCGCGAGACACCGCCCTTCGATCCGCGGCCGGAAGTGCCGTCGCCGGACATTCCCGAGGAAACGCCACCTTATGAGAAAGATCCGGAGACTCCGCCGGTAGAGCCGGAACCCGAGCTGCCCCCGGTAGAACCCATTGTCCCCGAAGTAGAGCCGCTTCCCGGCGAAGAGCCTGGAATACCGGCATTTAAGTAAATCTATAAAGTAACCGATTTCAAAAATGTGGCGATTTGAAGTTATTTAATAACAAAGGAGCAGTTTTTCAATGCGCATTAAAAAAACTACTACAAAAATTGTAGCCGAAATTGAATTCGTCGTATCTTCACTCAAATTCTTTTTGTAGACCCGACGAATGGCTAAAATCTTTACGCTCTGTTTCTTACTTATCTCCTTCTCTATTCAGGCACAGTCAACGAAGTTACTTCCCGGAAAGATCGAAGCAGAAACATTTACTGCGAAGGCAGCTGTTAAGACCGAAACCACCTCAGACGTGGGCGGAGGGCTTAATATCAGTTCCATCAAGGACGGCAGCTGGATGGATTATGCCGTTCAGGCACCGTCGGCGGGCTACTACACATTCAATTTCCGCATTGCGAATGGGTTTACGCCCGAAGCGACGCTTGCATTACGGAATGCGAGTGGCGCAACACTCGGCCGGATCATCGTGCCCCAGACCGGCGGAATGCAGGGATGGAAGACGATTTCGTTTGTCGCACTACTTCCACAAGGCAATCAAACTATCCGCATCTATTCCGAAAAAGGCGGCTGGAACTTCAACTGGTTTGAGGTAACCAGCTCACGCGCGCTCGTAAACGGGAAAGTTGAAGCCGAAACCTTTGATGCCATGCGTGAAGTGCGCACCGAAAACACCACAGACGAGGGAGGTGGCCTGAATGTGAGTTATATCGATGATAACGATTGGATGGATTATAACCTGAACCTCTCAACGGCGCGCGAGTATGAAATACAGTTCCGGGTTGCCAATTCTTATGGAAACGGGGTGATCGAAATCCGGAATGCGGCGGGTACCGTGCTGGGGCAGGTGAATGTTCCTAAAACAGGCGGCTGGCAAAGCTGGGCTACCATCAGTACTACCGTTCCCCTCCCTGCTGGCAGCCAGGTGATACGGCTTTTTGCCAAAAGTGGTGCTTTCAATCTCAACTGGTTTGCATTTGCCGCTCCCATCGCCCGGATCACGGGTACGGTATTGCCTGCCAAAGTCGAGGCGGAAAGTTTTAACGATTCTTATAGCGTACAACTTCAAAATACGGAAGATACCAACGGCGGACAGAATGTAGGGTGGATCCAGGACAACAGCTGGATGGACTACGATGTCAACGTCCCGACCGCCGGTATTTTCACACTCAACTACCGGATCGCGAACGGGTACAGCCCCGAGGCGAGGCTTGCTCTTAAAAACAGCGCCGGCGCGGAATTGGGCAGCATTCTTTTGCCCCAAACAGGGGGTATGCAGGGTTGGAAAACCGTGAGCATGATCACTTCGCTGCCTGCCGGGAATCAGAGATTACGCATTTTCGCGACCAAAGGCGGCTGGAATTTCAACTGGTTCGAAGCCAAAGAATCCCGCCCGCTCACAAACAGAATCGAAGCAGAGACTTTCGATGTAGCCTCGGATGTACGTACGGAAGTTACGGGCGACGTGGACGGGAACATGAACGTGAGCTATATCGACGATAACGACTGGCTGGATTACAATGTGAATGTACCAACGGCAGGCACCTACACCGTCAATTTCCGTGTAGCCAACCAGTATGGCAATGGTAACATTCAATTCAAAAATACGGGCGGCGCGGTGCTGGGAACCGTAGACGTGCCGCAAACCGGCGGATGGCAGAAGTATACGACCGTCCGCACGACCATACAGCTAACGGCGGGCAGTCAGGTATTCCGCATTTTCGCCAACCGCGGCGCATTCAATTTCAACTGGTTTGAAGTAATTCCAGGTTCGGTGCAGAGCGCGTCAGTGATTACTTTTGATCCTATTCCAAACAAAAACCTTACCGATGGCTCGTTCAATCTGACCGCCAGCAGCACAAATCCGGAAACACCTGTTCAATTTACCTCGTCCAATCCTGCGATCGTTTCGGTTTCGAATGCAACTGGTATCTGGAAAGCAACGATCCGCACAGCAGGGCAAGTAACCATCACAGCTTCGCAAGCCGGCAATAACAATTATCTGACGGCAGAAAACATTGCAAGGACATTTACGGTTACCGACAACACCAACAACGCGGCGCTGGGTACCAAAATCCCCATCGATCCGAAGCGCTGGTACCAGCTCACCAATGCGGCCAATGGCCTCGACGGGCTCTTCGACGGCAACACGCAGGAGAACGTTTTCACCGGATGGGGCAAGATCATCAACAACTACGAAGCTTATTATCCGTTGAAAGAGGGCGAAACTATCACCCTTAACGGCATCAAATTCTTTGACTACACAGGTACCGCACAGGATTTCCCGCTGGTGCTGTCGGTGATCACGGATCAATGGCAGCGCATTCCCATCGCCACTTTTACGGGCGAGATTTATAACGGCTGGGTAGGCCCCTACCCCAACCGCCAGCTGTCCGGCGACGCGCAGTTCAAGCTCGACCAACCGATGAGCAATGTCCGCTACCTGGTTATGACGATGTCGAACACATTACCAACCGAAATCGAATTCTACGGAAGCTACACACCCGCTACTGAAACCGCCAAACCCGCACGCGCCAAGCACATTAAGCTGAATGATATGCTCGGAGTGAACGGCTATGAATGGTATTTTCAGGACGGCGCGCATACTGAATCGCTGGTGGAAAGCAAAGTCCAGGTTGCTAAAAGCTTCACAGGCCTGCGGCATTATATGGACTGGGAAAAACTGGAATCGGCAGAAGGGGTGTTTTCCTACAACCCTACTTTGAGCGGAAGCTGGAACTACGACCTGATTTACGAGCGCTGCAAACAGGAAGGCATCGAGGTGCTGGCATGCCTCAAAACGCAGCCAGGCTGGATGCGGGCAACTTACCCCGAAGAGTTGCGCGATCCCGAGAATGTGCCTGTTCGCTATGGCAAGAACTTCGCCGACCCGCTTTCCTACATAGAGCAGGCAAAGGTGGCGTTCCAGTACGCGGCACGTTATGGAAGCAATCCTAATGTAGATCCGTCGCTTCTGAGCGTTTCAACCACCCCGAGATGGACCAACGACCCGGTAAATACGATCAAAATCGGACTGAACCTGATCAAATACATCGAATGCGACAACGAGCGTGACAAATGGTGGAAAGGCCGCAAAGGCTACCAGACGGCCCGGGAATATGCGGCCAACATGTCGGCGTTCTACGACGGTCACAAAAACACGATGGGAGCAGGCGTTGGCGTCAAGAATGCCGATCCAAATATGAAAGTGGTAATCGCCGGGCTGGTTACCGGTCCTGATTATGTCAAAGGGATGGTTGACTGGTGCAAGGAATTCCGTGGCTATAATGCCGACGGCTCCGTGAACCTCTGCTGGGATGTGGTGAACTTCCACCTTTATACCGACAATGCGTCGTCGAGCCAAAGCGGAACATCTACACGCGGCGCCGCGCCGGAGGTTACCAATGCGTATCAGATTGTCGACAACTTCGTGAAAGTGACCCGCGAGCTGTCGAACGACCTGCCCATCTGGAATACCGAAGCCGGGTACGACGTACACCAGGACAGCCCGTTGAAAGCGATCCCGATCGGCAGCAAATCGGCATTGCAAACCCAGGCCGACTGGATACTCCGCACTTCGCTTTTCTCTGCACGCCACGGCATCGAGAAGATGTTTTTTTACCAGATGTACGACGACAACGGCAGCGGCGGAATGTTCGCATCTTCCGGGTTTGTTAACAACGACCAGACACGCCGGCCATCTGCCGATTACTTCCTGCAAACACAGAAGCTATTCGGCCAATATGAATACAAGGAAACACTCAACAACGATCCCATCGTGGACCGCTACGAACTGAATGGCAAATCACTCTTCATTCTGACAGTACCCGATGAAGTCGGCAGAACAGCGCAGTATACCGTCAACCTGAATCAATCGGGTATCGCCCGGATTTACACACCTACACCGGGTGCCAGCAATATGGCTATGGCGGAGTTACCGATTGTGGATGGCAAAGTGACCGTTACGGCGGGAGAAACGCCTATTTTTGTCGTCGCAGCCGATGGCCAGAATGCACGGCAGGGGGCTGTTGAAATGGCGGCGCCTGTTATAAAGGAAGAAGTCTCACTTCATGCCGATGCCAGAGTTTACCCCAATCCTACCTCCGACTTCGTAAGCATCGACCTCGCGAACGAAAACGCCGGGCAAATCGAAATCCGCATTTTCGACGCCAAATCCGGTACGCTTTACAAGGATGTTAAGGTAAATAAAACCACCAGCCGTTTCGCGCACCAGCTAAACATCACGCAACTTCCGGTAAGCGTTTACATTATCGAAATCAAGCAAGGCAACGATCGCGCATTCCGCAAGATCGCCAAAGTGAACTAACATAACCTCATAACGACAAACAGCCC
>CAMLNK010000253.1 GCA_946481035.1 uncultured Dyadobacter sp.
TTACAGTGGCCAATGTGGTGTCGCGCGTGAACAAGCCGACCCTCGTTTTGAGCCATAACAAAACCCTGGCGGCCCAGCTTTACGGCGAGTTTAAGCAATTTTTCCCGACCAACGCCGTCGAATATTTTATCAGCTATTACGACTACTACCAGCCGGAAGCATTCATTTCCAGCACCAATACGTACATTGAGAAGGACCTGATGATCAATCAGGAGATCGAAAAGCTGCGTTTGCATACCGTTTCGTCGCTCATGAGCGGGCGCCGGGATGTGATCGTGGTGGCGTCGGTATCGTGTATTTATGGTGCCGGGAACCCTTTGGAATACAAAAAGAGCATTGTAAGCGCCAAGCTCGGCGATATTGTGAGCCGGAACCAGTTTCTGTTCAGGCTTGTGGAGATTCTTTACAGCAGGACGGAAGTGGAATTCAACCGCGGTACTTTCCGTGTGAAGGGCGATACCGTCGACGTGTTTCCGGGCTATGCGGATTTTGCTTACCGTTTTATCTTTTTCGGGGATGAAATCGAGGAAATTCAGCGTATCGAGCCGGAAACGGGCAAAAAGCTTTCTTCTGAAAAGGCTATTGCCATATTCCCGGCTAACCTTTTCGTGACCGGTCGCGACGTGTTAAACCAATCCATTAAAGAGATACAGGACGATCTGCAAGCGCAGATCAAATATTTCATCGCCGAAGGCAGGCTTGCCGAAGCGGAGCGGGTGAAGGAACGCACCGAGTTTGACATGGAAATGATGCGGGAACTGGGATATTGTTCCGGCATCGAAAACTACTCCCGCTATTTCGACCGCCGGATGGCCGGCCAACGCCCATTCTGCCTGCTCGACTATTTCCCGGAAGATTTCCTGATGGTGGTCGACGAAAGTCACGTGACGATGCCGCAGATCCGCGCGATGTGGGGCGGCGACCGTTCGCGCAAAGAGGCATTGGTGGAATACGGTTTCCGCCTGCCGTCGGCACTGGACAACCGGCCATTAACTTTCCAGGAATTCGAGGATATGACGCCGCAGACCATCTTCGTAAGTGCTACTCCTGCGGATTATGAGCTGAGGAAGTCGGAAGGTGTTGTGGTTGAGCAAATTATCCGTCCTACCGGCCTGCTCGATCCGGAAATTGAAGTAAGGCCAAGTCTGAACCAAATCGACGACCTGCTGGAAGAAATAACCGAACGCATTAAGTTAGGCGACCGCATTTTGGTAACCACACTCACCAAGCGGATGGCCGAAGAGCTCAGCAAATACCTCGATCGCGTCGGAATCAAATGCCGCTACATTCACTCGGAAGTGAAGGCACTCGACCGGGTGGAGATATTACGCGAGTTACGTCTGGGTGTTTTCGATGTGCTCGTGGGCGTAAACCTTCTGCGCGAGGGCCTCGACTTGCCCGAAGTATCGCTCGTAGCCATTATGGATGCCGATAAGGAAGGCTTCCTGCGCGATACCCGCTCGATGATCCAGACTATCGGCCGCGCCGCGCGTAACGACCGTGGAAAGGTGATTATGTATGCTGACACGATAACGGGCTCCATGCAGCTCGCGATCGATGAAACGAATCGTCGCCGGAGCATTCAAATGGATTACAATATGGAGAATGGTATTACCCCGCGAACCGTCCGGAAATCGAAGGAAGCCATTATGGAACAAACTTCGGTGGCAGATTCCAAAGTGCGCAAAGTGTACGTCGAGCCGGAAGAAGTCCGCATTGCAGCTGATCCTGTTGTTCAGTACATGGGCAAAACCGATCTGCAAAAACTCGTTGCCGAAACCCAGCGCAAGATGGAAGCCGCCGCGAAAGATCTGGACTTCCTCGAAGCCGCGCGTTTGAGGGATGAATTGATGCAGTTAAAGGCCCGGGTGCAGGAGCAGGGGTGACGCATGCCACCGGATTGTGAAATGCGGATAATTGTTTTAAATTTATTCAGCGCTTGTCAGCTATCTCATGATCAAAACATTGATTACACCGGAAAATACCCATGTTTCATTGGAGGTGCCTGCTTCTTTCGTTGGAAAGCAGGTGGAGATAATTGCGTTCACGGTCGATGAGTCTGTGGAGGGAGGCGTCGAACAGGATCACACATTAACACACTATGCCAGCCAGAAATCCCTCGCGAAGGACTGGCTGACCGATGAAGAAGACGAAGCATGGCAAAATTTGTAAAAGGTGAAGTTGTAGTTATTCCCTTTCCATTCTCCGATTTATCCGGCTCCAAGCGCCGGCCAGCGCTAGTGCTGGCCGATTTGCCAGGCGATGATCTGCTATTATGCCAAATCACATCGCAAAGCTCCAAAGACATTTATGCGATACCATTGCTGGCAGCAGATTTTCTCAATGGCTCCCTTCCTGTAAATAGTTTTATCAGACCCACACGCCTATTTACAGCTGATAGGAATATCATTATCCGAAAAGCAGGATTGGTCAGAGGCAAAACGATCAATGATGTAACTCAGACGATCATTAAGATCATTCAGTGACTTGCTGAGGTTCTTCCAATTGTTCCAGCAACTCCAACACCTCTTCCCAGCTATTCACCCGTGTGTGTCTGTCGACGCCCCGGTTATGGCCTGCGGTGAATAGAATAGGCTTGCCTTTGTGAAAATCGAGGTTTTTGAAATGGTCGTCGATGAGGTAATCTGTGTTGATAACGCTTTTGTCGCCGCAGAAAATGATGTTTCTCCAGGTAATGGACGGGAAGTGCTCGGCCAGCCAATCGTACTTTTCCGGTAGGGAATTGGGAAACTCCATGGCGGCTGAAACGATGTATACCTCATAATTTTCCTGCAATTTGATGATGGCTTCCTGCGCACCGGGTATGAGTGGGGCGTTACGAAAGAAGCCGGGTTTGTAAAGCAGGCTGCGTGCGGCGAGAGGGTCGGGGAATGCCTGGTCTTCGGGAATACCGTGCATGGCTTCTTTGGTGACTGTCACGCCAAATGCCGCCTCGTAGTGATTGATCCAGTTGGCTTCAATGTCGACGATGACATTGTCCATATCCACTGCAATCGATTTTTTCATGATGTAGTAAAATTAGTATTTGCAATTATTTGCAACAAATGTACGATTTGTATGCAATATTTTGCAATATTAAATTTAAAATGTTTGTTAAATTTGCAGACATAATCGGGATACCTATGTTAAAAGAAGAACGTTTCCAGATCATACTGGATCAGCTGGGGCATGAGCAGAAAGTCTATCTGGGACATCTGAGTACACTTTTGAATGTGTCTGAGGATACTGTCAGGAGGGATATCAAAGAATTGGCCGACCAGGGATTGCTGAAATCGGTCCGGGGAGGTGCGGTGCCGCATTCGCCCGGGCCGCATCATTTTCGGGACCGGATCAAATATGATAACGACCAGAAGCAAATTATTGCAAGAAAAACATTGCAATTTCTCAAAGATGGTCAGGTTGTGATTTTTGACGGTGGTACTTCGGCACTTCTGATCGCCCAAATGCTTCCCAAAGACCTGAAATTGACTGTTATCACCAATAGCTTTCCTATCGCGTCTATTTTGGAGGAGCATGAGCATGTGGACGTACTTTTTGCCGGCGGGCGTTTATTGAAGGATTCCTTTGTAACAATTGGCAATGATTGCATTCAATTCTTCAAAAAATTCAGAGCGGACATTTGCCTCCTCGGCATTTGCAGTATTCACAGCGAGCTGGGCGTTACCGGGCCGGATTTCGAAGAAAGCGAAGTTAAACGCACGATGATCGAGTCCTCCAAGGAGGTGATCGCATTGGCTACCACCGAAAAGCTGGGTACTGCCGAGGCATATTACGTTTGTCCGACGGAGCGTTTATCGATGATTATTACTGATAAAGAAGCTGAAAATCCGGAATTTGATATTTATAGAAATCTGGGAATCAGCTTAGTCTGATTCCCGGATCGGTTATTTTTTGATCGTTTCTTCAATTTTGAAAGAAGTATCATCAATGCTCTTCGAATCCTGATTAATCGCGTTCGAAAATCCGAGCATAAACGATATAGCCAACCGCAGAAGCCATTTCCGCAGGAAGAAAATTGTCCGTTTGACTCCCATTTTCCATTTAATTTTAAATGAATCGTAAAAGCCGTGCATAGCACAGCCCGGATGCGCTTTTGCGCATCATTGCAAGCATTCGCGGATGCGGGATGCAGGATTACGATTGGGAAATGGAGTGGTCGTCGGAGGAAAGCGTGCGGCTCCGAAAATGCTGACTTTGACTTTGAATGATGCTAAATGGCAAATAAAAGCTGAGTTCGGGCCGGGTGGCAGCAGCGTTGCTTAGCTTAATGGAAAGGCAGGAAAAATGCTTGTATTGTGCACATTTGAAATGAGCAAAGCGCGCAGATCGGTTACCGGAAGGCGTGAAATGGTTGAAATTGAGAACCTTCCTGCCGGGAGTTTGACTGTTAACAACCTGCTCAGTCCTGAAATTTCCTGACGGGCCAGCCTCACGAAAATGCAGGACACTGACGGACAGTACCGTCAGAAATAGCCATTTTAAAAGGAAGTGTCCCCTCATTGTTATCGATGTTTACCTATCTGGGAGCCATTCTGATCGCGCCGTCCAGGCGGATCACCTCGCCATTCAGCATCGGGTTTTCTACAATGGATTTAGCGAGTAATGCATATTCTGAGGGTTTCCCCAGCCGTGAAGGAAATGGGATTTGTTGGCCTAATGAGATGCGGGCTTCTTCCGGCAATCCCATTAGCAGCGGTGTTTCAAAAAGCCCGGGTGCAATAGCCATTACCCGAATGCCGGATTTTGCCAGATCGCGCGCAACCGGTAATGTCATACTCACAATGCCACCCTTGCTTGCCGCGTAAGCAACCTGCCCCATTTGGCCGTCATAAGCCGCCACGGACGCTGTATTAATGATCACACCGCGCTCACCTTCTGCATTCGGTTCGTTTTGCTCCATCGCAAAAGCCGCCAGACGCATCACATTGAACGTGCCGATCAGGTTAATGCGGATGGTTTTTTCAAAAAGCTCAAATGAATGCGGGCCGTAAATGCCATCGGCTTTGCCGACGATTTTTCGTGCGGGCGCAATGCCTGCGCAGTTGACTACGATTTGAATGCGGCCGAACGTTTGCAAAACAACATCCAACGCATGCTGGACTTCTTTTTCGCTCGTAACGTCGGTTTTAAGATATGTAAGCTGACCGGGGAATTCGCTTTCAAGTGCCTGACCGGCCGCTTCGTTTAGATCAAGGATAACAACTTTTGCCCCTTGACTAACAAATAGCCGTGCAGTCGCTTCACCAAGGCCGGAGGCGCCGCCGGTAATGAGGGTAGTGGAATTGGTTAGTTGCATAAGGTGGTTATTTCCCCCTTAGAAGATGCTCGGGAATGGGGCTTTCTTCAAGTATTTTACGTGCCCGTTCAATTTTTGCTTTTACCACCGGATGGTCGGATAAATCTGGCAGGGAATTGTCGATTGTCTTACGAGGCAGTAAATTTGTAGGAATATGTAATTTCTTTTCCAGGACTTTCATTTTTCCACCGGCTTGTTTTTTACTAATCTACTAAATTTCTTGCTATTAAAAAACTTTCGTAGGATTGATTTGGTTCAAAAATACGCCATTCCGAGCGTTGGTAACCAAGTATTTTAAGTTGACGCTTGAGGTCATCCCCAATCTTATTAATGGCAATTTGATAGAGACGGGTTCTTGAGGGACTATTCCCAGTTATAATAATGCTGCTTCTTGGAAATCGGGAAAGATGATCTAAAACCACAGCCATCACCGTTGCAAGAACTTCCGGCATGTCACCATTGTCTGTGATTGAATCATCAACATAACCTTGCGTCACCGGATCGAAATCCAGCAACGCAAGGTTGTATATGCCAGGTGCCATCTGGGCGAGTTCTATCGCTTTGTCAATAGTGCCGCGCTTACCCACACTTTGAAACTTAAAGTGACCGGTCGCCTCATTAGCTGTGTATGGATAAGCCTGGTACTGTCCCATCAGCCAACCACCTCAATCTTCACCTTCAGCAAAAACTCATCCATCTCAATCTCCGTAGCTTCCCCATTCAGGTCGCCTACAAGGTCGAGGTCCAGGGCTTGTACTTCCTGGCAGATGTAGTCTTTGTTGGCGGTTACTGCGCTGGCGAGCAGGCCGTCGTTGTTTTGTAAGGTAATGCGGATCTTGTCGGTTACTTCAAAACCGCTGTCTTTACGCAGGTTCTGCACGCGGTTTACGAAATCACGGGCGATACCTTCGAGGCGGAGGTCGTCGGTCACGGTGATGTCGAGGGCGACGGTGAGGCCGCCTTCGCTCGCAACGAGCCATCCCGGAACATCTTCTGCGATGATTTCAACGTCGGTCAATGCGATTTCGATCGGGCCGCTGGCTGCCGTCAATG
>CAMLNK010000254.1 GCA_946481035.1 uncultured Dyadobacter sp.
GATCATGTCGGCCGCCTTCTCGCCGATCATGATGGAAGGCGCGTTGGTGTTGAAAGCGACCGATTTTCAATCGAGCTATTGCCGGAACGACGGTAAGGGCAAATTTACCCTGGTACCGTTGCCATTTACGGCACAGTTGTCCGCATTGAATGGAATGATTGCCGACGATTTCGACGGGGATGGGAACCTGGATGTGCTGATGAATACCAACGATTACGGCACCGACGTAACCATCGGCCGCTACGATGCATTGAACGGGCTCATGTTGAAAGGCGACGGTAAGGGCGGTTTTACGGCGAAATCGATCCTGGAAAGCGGGATTTTCATTCCCGGTAATGGTAAGGCGCTTGTGAAACTGAGAGGTAAAGGCGGGAAGTACCTGGTTGCTGCTGCCCAGAACCGCGGCCCGCTGAAAATATTCGAACTAAAAAATAGCGGCAACAATGTCCCGTTCGGTCCGAATGATGCCAGTGCGGAAATCGCATTTGCCGACGGCAGAAAGCAAAAGGTCGAGGTAAATTACGGCACTTCGTTTCTTTCACAATCGGCGAGGTTTCAGCATTTGAGCGGTCATGCCAAATCCATTTCCATTACCGAAACCGGCGGTAGTACAAGAAAGATTGAATTAATGCCCTGACAAAATATATGAAGCTATCAGTAAAAGAATTCCTGGTTTCCGTTTGCCTGCTGTGCCTGGCCCTGGGCTGTTCGCGAAAGGAAGCCGTGCGCCTGGATGAGGCGGAAGTATTGCACCAAAATCAGGATATGCTCACGCAGGTGATCATCTATGACGTTTTTTCGCCGCCGGTCGCGAGCCGCATTTACGCCTATTCGTCCCTGGCTTCGTATGAGGCCGTGCGGTTTGCCCAAAAGGGAAGCCCGTCCATCGCTGGAAAACTGAATGGATTTGGTAAAATGCCGCAACCCGAGGCAGGGAAGGCCTACAATTACACACTGGCTGCTACGAAGGCGTTTTTTACAGTTGTTCGCAAGGTGCGGGTTTTCTCGGTCGACTCGCTGGCCGGGTACGAAAAAGCTGTTTATGAAAAATTCAGCCAAAACCTCGACGATTCGACCTACCATCGTTCCATGGCTTTTGGTGATTCGGTAGCTGCGGCGGTTCTTGCCCGGGCGGCGGCCGACGGTTACACCAAATCGCGCGGAAAGCCCAAGTACCTGGGTAGTTCGGAGTCGGGCAAATGGCGCCCGACGCCTCCCGATTACCTCGACGGTGTGGAGTGGTGCTGGAACGACATGCTGCCCATGGCGCTGGATTCGGCGTCCCAGTTTATGCCGCCGCGGCCTCCCGCATTCAGCAAGGATACTGCCAGCGCATTTTACAAGGCCGCCTATGAGGTCTTTGCGGTAGGTAAAAGCCTGACCGAAGAACAGATCCAGATCGCCCGTTTCTGGGACGACAACCCGTTCGTGATCGAGCATTCGGGCCACCTCACCGTCGGGAAAAAGAAGATTACGCCGGGCGGGCACTGGATGGGGATTGCGGCCATTGCGGCAAAGCAGACAAATGCCGACGTAGTAAAGACCGCCCAGGGCTACGCGCTTACTGCTGTTGCATTGTATGATGCATTCATTGCCTGCTGGGACGAAAAATACCGCAGCAGCGTGGTTCGGCCGGTGACGGTTATCAATGAGATGATCGGCAAGGACTTCGTTCCTTTTTTGCAAACCCCGCCGTTTCCGGAATATCCAAGCGGCCATAGCAGCATCACGGCTTCTGCTTCTACGGTGCTGGCCCATCTCTATGGGCAAAGTTTCGCTTTTCAGGATACAAGCGATCTCCGGTATATCGGTATGCAGCGCCATTTCAATTCGTTCCAGGAAGCCGCAGCCGAAGCGTCGGTGAGCAGGTTGTATGGAGGTATTCATTATCGCAACAGTGTAGACGAAGGAGCAAAGCAGGGAAAAAAAGTGGGGCAGCATATCATAGCTCGGTTGAAATAGGGTCACGCCATTATGTCTGAAAGCATATTTTTATATGTATGTACATAGTATACATGTGTAGCTTGATTTTGACGAAAACTAGCTACATTTTGTTTGTGTTGGCAAAGTTGAAATATTAAATTATTCTTCTTATCTTAATTTAAATAACTCATTATCAATATATTATATTTTACTAATTGCCTTTTAACGTGTTGAATTAGTGCAACTTTTTTGACCGTTAATGATATGTTTGTATATTTGAACATATGTTACAAAGTAGGGAAGGGATTGCCGATCGTGCCAGGCATATGCACGTCTGCGGATAATTTTGTCTCAACAGGCGACGAGCTGCGTATAGCTGTATCCGGTAGCCTGGTTATTTCGGTTATTGTAATTAAAATAGACAATAAGATTGCCTTATGAATGCGCCAAATGTAAGTCTGGGGTTGGATGTCGGAGGAAGTCACGTGACGGCCAGTGTCGTCGACGCGCCTTTCGGCGGCAAGCAACGGCTGTGTTTGGTACGAAAGGAAATCGACAGCTTCGCAACAGCCTCTTCGATTGTCGGGGCTATTGGCGATTGCATCCGCGAAACACTTGCAGATGTGCCGGTCGCCGAAATCGGGATTGCATTTCCCGGGCCATTCAATTATCAGAAGGGCGTTTGCACTGTTCTGAATGTCGGCGGGAAGTTTGAGCAAATGTTCGGGCTGCATGTCGGGCAGGCGCTGAAAGACGCTACCGGTATGCAGGATACGGCATTCAGGTTTTTTAATGACGCGCATTGTTTTGCCGTCGGGGCTTATGTGCGAAACGGTCTGGAAAGTAAGCGGACTGTCTTTCTTACGCTCGGGTCGGGCTTCGGATCGTCGTTCATGGAAAACGGAGGGCTGGTTACGGAACACGCCGCATTACCGGCATCATGTGCATTCTACAATGAGCCGTTCGGGGAATCCATCGCCGACGACTACTTCTCTACACGGTGGTTTCATCGTGCGTATGAGCGCGCCACCGGGCAGGCGATCAGAGGCGTGCGGGAGCTTGCCGAAATGCATTCCGAAGTAGCCAGGAATATTTTCAATGAGTTTGGTGCCAACCTGGGCGAGTTTCTGCTGCCATGGCTGCAAAGCTTTCAATGCGACGAACTGGTAATCGGCGGGAACATTGCAAAGGCCGGTCATTTGTTTTTAAATGCATTGAAAAAACAAATAGGACCACTTGATAATGAAGTCCGTGTGGTGTTTTGTGATGATTCCGAGGCTTGCATCCTGACCGGTGCGGCCTGTCTGGCAAAACAGGAAGGCGAAACTTTCGGCGCTAGCGCCGAAAGTGCATCATTCGCATATGATATCGATCTGCTGGTGGAGCGGTTACGTCATGAAGAAGCTGCCGCGATCGACGGTTTCGAAGTCGGCTCCTGGGAAGCGGTGCGGCGCGAGCTGCATATGGCACTGACGGCAAGCGGAAGACGGGTGTTCTGGTACGATATCGAAGCCTGCATGAGAGACGGTATCAGCAATACCGGGAATATTTTGGTAAACGGCTTTCATTCGTTCGACGACGCAAAAATCCGGATGTTACGTGCGGACGCTTCCGCCGATCTGTGTATCGTTTATGGAACCGGCGCTGCTTTGTGCGGCTGGACCGGAAAACTGGTGAACCTCGATTCCGCTCACAAAGTGAATCCCGCTTTGTGACGACGGCTGGTAAAATAAGATAGCCCTTAAACTACGAATACCGTGCAGACACAACAAGCAACACGTTTTACTTTCCTTATTACGCTCATTGCGGCATTGGGAGGCTTCCTCTTCGGATTTGACATGGCCGTGGTGAGCGGGATCATCGAGCCCGTGAGAACACAATATGGCCTGTCTGCGGCGGAGGAAGGATTGTTTGTGTCATTTGCATTATTGGGCTGCATTATCGGCGTGGCGTTCTCGGGTTATTTGGCCGACAAAATAGGCAGAAAGAAAGTCCTGTTTGTAGCGGCGCTGCTGTTTCTGGTAAGTGCCGTAGGGTTTTCATTTTCAAATACTTATACTATACTAATCATTTTTCGTATACTGGCGGGGGCCGGCGTGGGGGTAGCATCCAATGTGTCGCCGCTCTATATTTCCGAAATAGCGCCTGCGGCAAAGCGCGGCGGATTGGTCACATTCTACCAGCTGGCCATCACGATAGGCGTGCTCGCGGCTTACATCAGCAACTTGTTCCTGCACCGGTATTCCCTCGCCCATGCGGGCACGGGAAGCGGCGTTTTTCATTGGTTATTTGTAGAGGAAGTATGGCGCGGGATGTTCTTCGTGAGCGTGATTCCGGCAGCGGTGTTCTGTGTTTTGCTGGTGACCGTACCTGAAAGTCCGCGCTGGCTAGCGAAGTACGGCAGGGATGAGGAAGCGCTTGGGATACTGATCAAAATCAATGGAAATGAAGAAGCTTTTGCCGAGTTCAGGGCGATTAAAGAAGCATTTGTGCAGAAGGAGGGAGGGGTAAAAGAATTAATGCAATATCCGCTGCGGGGATTATTGGTGATGACCATGGTGCTTACCGCCCTTTCGCAGTTCAGCGGGATCAACGGCGTGGTATTCTACGGCCCGACGATCCTCCGGTCAGCCGGAATCGTGATCAGTGATGTGCTGCTGTATCAGGTAATGCTCGGATTGGCGAGTATGGTATTCACATTGATAGCCATCTGGAAAGTCGATACGCTGGGCCGGAGGTCATTGTATTTGGTGGGCTCAGCCGGGGCGGCGGTTTCGCTCGCATTAACCGGCCTTTGCTTCGCATATGGCATCAACGGATGGGGAATGCTGGCGTGTATCATGCTGTTCCTGCTGTTTTTTGCCTTCTCGCTCGGGCCGTTGAAGTTTGTGATTGCCACGGAGGTATTTCCAAATCATATCAGAGGCACCGCATTGTCGATCTGCATTATGACGATGTGGGTGTCGGACTGGATCGTAAACCTGCTGTTTCCGCTCATGCGGGACGGATTGGGCGTAGCCAACACATTTTTTGTTTTCTCCTTCTTCTGCGTCTGCTCGTACGTGTATGCGAAGAAGAACCTGTTTGAAACGAAAGGAAAGAGGCTGGAAGAAATAGAGCAGTTCCTCAATTCGGAGACTGTTAAAGGCGAAGTAAAGATTGGTTGATTGTGTAAAAAAATGCAAATGAAAAAGAAGTTCTTGTATCTGGGGGTACTATCCGGCGCCGTTGCTTTTCTGGCGGTTTCCTGTTTCAAAAAGAACGGGGTGTTGCAGAGCCAGTCGGGTAGCGAGGCGGTGAGTTACAATTTTGACATCCGGCCCATTTTATCCGACAAGTGTTTTGCCTGCCACGGGCCCGACGCCAAAAAGCGCGAGGCAGGGCTGAGGCTCGACATTGCCGAAAGCGCCTATGCCAAGTTGAAGGACGGAAAGGGCGTGGCGATTTTCCCGGGCAAGCCGGAACAGTCGGAAGTATACCGGAGAATTACTTCCCCGGACCCTTCCTACCAAATGCCTACACCCGAATCGCATCTGGGCCTGCTGAATGAGTCGGAGATAGGGCTGGTGAAGAAATGGATTGAGGAAGGGGCTAAATACGAGCGCCACTGGGCATTCACCACTCCGGTGCTGCCGACGGTCCCCGAAGTTTCCAAAGAAGATTGGCCGAAAAACGAAATCGACAACTTCGTACTGCGCAAAATGGAAGGGGCGGGACTGGCGCCCAACGACGAGGCTGATAAAAGCCATTTGCTGAAAAGAGTCGCATTGGACCTGACGGGTCTGCCGCCGACCGTGGAAATGCAGAAGCAGTTCGAAGCCGACAATAGCGATAAAGCCTACGAAAAAGTAGTGGACCAATTGCTGGCGCAGAAAACCTACGGCGAGAAAATGGCCGTTCACTGGCTGGACGTAGCGCGGTACGCCGACTCCTACGGTTACCAGGACGACGAAATGCGCACGCAATGGCCGTGGCGCGACTGGCTGATCAATGCATTCAACAAAAATATGAAGTACGATCAGTTCCTGATGTGGCAGATTGCCGGCGATATGCTGCCCAACGCCAACAAGGAGCAGATACTGGCCACCGCATTTTTCAGAAACCATAAATACACCGAGGAAGGCGGGGTGATTCCGGAAGAATACCGGATCGAATACAATATCGATAAAACGAAGACTTTCAGTACCGGGGTTCTGGGGCTTACCGTGGAATGCGCGCAATGCCATGATCACAAGTACGACCCTATTTCGCAGGAAGATTATTACCGCCTGTTCGCGTTTTTCAATAATTCCAAAGAGCTCGGTTTTGAGGGGGCCATCGACAACACGAGACCGGCCAAGATACCCATCATGACCATTTCAGATGCGGAGGCAAAGTCTTTGCTGTCGTTCATCAACCGCCCGGATACCAGCAGTCTGATGGTATCGGTACTGGGCGACCA
>CAMLNK010000255.1 GCA_946481035.1 uncultured Dyadobacter sp.
AAGTTAGGAAATCCAAAAAACGCGATTTACTTTTGACTTATCGAAAAAGTGATAACACACACATAATATTAGAATAGTGCAACAAAATAATTATGTTTTCACAAATCAATAGTTATTAATTACTATGAAAGCTGTTTCAAACACCCGGATCGTCGTAGTTGGCAATGGTATGGTGGGCTACAAATTCTGTGAAAAGCTCCTCTCAAGAAAAAAAGATGGACAGGATTTTACCATCACCGTATTTGGCGAAGAGCCCCGTGCAGCTTACGACAGAGTACATTTGAGCGAGTTTTTTGCAGGCAAAACGGCAGATGACCTTTCTATGGCCAGTGTCGACTGGTATGCCGAGAACGGAATACGGTTGTTTTTGTCAGATCCGGTTGTGGATATCGACAGGGAAGAGAAACTGGTGCGTTCGCACCATGGACATATAGTGTATTATGACTATCTTATCATGGCAACCGGCTCCGGGGCATTTGTTCCGTCGATCCCGGGTGTCGAAAAGGACGGGGTATTTGTGTACCGCACAATAGAGGATCTGGAACTGATCCGGTCGTATGCCAAAAAAGCCAGAAAAGGTGCCGTAATAGGCGGCGGTTTGCTCGGCCTGGAAGCGGCGAAGGCGTTGCTTGACCTCGGTTTGGAAGAGGCGCACGTGGTAGAATTCGCCCCGCGCCTCATGCCGAGGCAGATTGACGAGGCCGGCTCACGCATGCTGCAAAGCCAGCTCGAATCGCTCGGCTTGCACATACACCTTTCCAAAAGCACTCAGGAAATCAAAGGGACAGATTGCATTGAAGGAATGCAGTTTGCGGATAACAGCTCCCTCGACGTGGATATGCTCGTGATTTCGGCAGGTATCCGTCCGCGTGACGAAGTAGCCAAAGTCGCGGGTCTGGAAACCCACCCACGGGGCGGTATAGTAGTAAATAACCAACTGCAAACTTCCGATCCATTCATTTACGCGATCGGAGAATGTGCATTGGCCCACCATATGATCTACGGCCTCATCGCGCCGGGCTACGAAATGGCCGACGTGGTAGCCACAATGCTGACGGGCGGAGAGAAGGAGTTTCTTCCTTACGATATGTCGACCAAGCTGAAACTGATCGGTACCGACGTGGCGAGTTTCGGTGACCCATTTGTGGAAGAGCCGGCTTGCCGCACCATCCGTTACGAAAACAAAGCCAAAGGCATTTATAAGCGCATTAATGTAAGCACCGACGGCAAGACTTTGCTCGGTGGTATCCTGGTAGGAGAGGCGGAGCAATACAATATGCTCCTCCAAACTTGCAAGAACAAAACCATTCTGCCGCCCGACTCCGAAGATCTTATTCTCGGCTCCCGCGGGGGCGAGGAAGCGGGCGCGGGCGTAATGAGCCTGCCCGACGATGCACTCATATGCTCGTGCGAGGCTGTTACCAAAGGCATGATTTGCCATGAAGTAGGCGAAAACGGCCACCATACCGTGGATGAATTGAAAAAATGCTGCAAAGCAGGTACCGGCTGCGGCGGCTGTATCCCGATGGTGAAAGACCTGATCGCCGGGGTGATGAAGGAAAAAGGTGTTTACGTCCGCAACGTGATTTGTGAGCATTTTGATTACTCCCGTCAGGAACTGCTGGACCTGGTGAAAATGAATGGGTTGAAGACTTATGGTGCCGTGCTCGATCATCACGGCAAAGGCGATGGCTGCGAAGTTTGCAAGCCGCTCGTTGCCTCTGTCCTGGCCAGCCTTTGGAATGAAAATATTCTTGAAAAAGACCGCGCCGTAGCGCAGGATTCGAACGATCGCTACCTGGCTAACATCCAGAAAGGCGGCACCTATTCGGTTGTTCCGCGGATTCCGGGCGGTGAAATCACGCCCGAGAAACTGATCGTGATCGGTCAGGTTGCACAGAAATATGGTTTGTATACCAAAATCACCGGTGGCCAGCGCATCGACCTGTTCGGCGCTCACCTGGGCGATTTGCCGGAGATTTGGGAAGAACTGATTAATGCAGGTTTTGAGAGCGGCCATGCTTACGGTAAATCGCTGCGGACCGTGAAAAGCTGTGTGGGCTCTACCTGGTGCCGTTTTGGTGTGCAGGATTCGGTATCGTTCGCAATTGAAGTGGAAGACCGCTACAAAGGATTGCGCTCGCCGCATAAGCTGAAATCGGCGGTATCCGGCTGTGTACGGGAATGTGCCGAGGCACAGAGCAAAGATTTCGGCATTATCGCTACCGACAAGGGCTGGAACCTGTTTGTGTGCGGCAATGGCGGCGCGAAACCGCAGCACGCGCAACTGCTCGCCAGCGATGTGGACAAGGAAACCTGCCTCCGCCTCATCGACCGCTTCCTGATGTTCTATATCAAAACCGCTGACCCGCTGACACGTACCGCCACCTGGCTCAACAAAATGGAAGGTGGTATGAACTACCTCAAAGCCGTGGTTGTGGACGACGTACTGGGCATCGCCGAAGAGCTCGAACGCGATATGCAAAACCTCATCGATGTGTACAAATGCGAGTGGAGAGAAGTGGTGGAAAGCCCCGAGCTGCGTAAGCGCTTCACACATTTTGTGAACACGCCGATGAAAGACCCAAGCATCACATTCGCAGATATGCGGGAGCAGAAGCGCGCAACCGAGTGGGCATAATGCCCTGGCATTCTCCATGGCCCATTGCCGGTTTTGCGGCGCCGGGTGCCTGTCGGCCATCCTTCGGCTAAAGCCGACAGAAATGGATAGGACAAATATTCAGTCATTCACTCATTCACTCATTCAAAATTGATATGGAAACGATCACAATGAACGAAGTAACCTGGCACATGGCATGCTACGTCGACGATATCCCCGAAGACGGCGGAGGCTGCGCGTTTATCAGCGGCAGACAAATTGCCATTTACAACTTTGCACGAAGGGGAGAATGGTACGCGACCGACAACCAGTGCCCGCACCGCCAGCAAATGGCCCTTTCGCGCGGAATGATCGGCAGCCACGCAGAAGAACCCAAAGTAGCTTGTCCTTTTCATAAAAAAACCTTTTCATTGCAAACCGGACAGTGCCTGAACGACGACGAATACCGGATCAACACCTTCCCTGTAATGGTGAAAGAGAACCGCGTCTATATCGGCCTATAACCCAGGGTTTCAACCCTGGGCTGCAGGGGGCTGTGGGGCAGCCACAGTTGCCCCCGCATAAAGGTAGCGCCGTCCGGTCGCAGACGGACCACTAACCCCAGGGTTTTAACCCTGGGCCCTTGCAAATGGAGAGACTAGACAAACGCGTAGCGGGCAGCCTGACCCGGTTTTATGTAGTGGCATTGTGTGTGGTGGCGCTGCTTACCGTGAGCGGCCTGTTTCTGATCAGGCGTACGATCAGGAACCTCAACCACGACAGCCGGCTGGTGAACGTGGCCGGGCGCCAGCGCATGCTAAGCCAGCGGCTCACCAAGCTTGCAATATTGAAAGTCAACAGCTTCGAGCACCGCGACTCTGTGAGTTTCAGTTCGTTGCTTACATTGTGGAAAGACAGCCACGATGACCTCGTATCAAGAAGGTTACCCGTTGAAAGGGGTTTTGTCACCTGGAAAAGCCAGCCGTTGGACACGATGTTCAGCGAGCTGGCTCCCGTTTTTGACCGCATTTATCAAAATTTACTCATCATTGGCCGCGACAGTTCCACACTTGCGGTGAAACAGCGGGCATTGGCGCAAGTCCTCGCCAACGAGCCGCAATTTCTGGCGCAGATGAACCGCATTGTGTTCCAGTTCGACAAGGAGAGTTTTGAAAGACTCGAAAACCTGGAACGCATCGAATGGATACTGGACCTGATGACGATCCTCGTGCTGGTGGCGGAGGGTTTGCTGATTTTCAGGCCGGTAGTGAACACCACGCGACGCGTCGTGCGGATGCTGACCGAATCGGAAGATGCATTGCAGCTTTCGAACCAGAAACTAAAAGAAGCGAATATCCAGCTCGTCGAAACGCAGAAAGAACTCCTTCGCCTTGAAGAAGAGAAATATGAACTGCAATTGGCGGAAGATCGCGTGAGAGCAGGTGCGTTGATCGAAGGGCAGGAGGAGGAGCGGAAACGTTTCGCATTGGAGCTCCACGATGGTATAGGCCAGATGCTCACCGGCCTCAAATTGCATGCCGAAAAATTGAAGGCCGTGCAGTTTCACGACGAAAAACACCAGAAACGCTTCGCACAACTGGTGACGCTCATCCAGGATATCATTCAGACAACCAGGCAGGTGTCGTTCAACCTCATGCCCTCCGTACTCAGCGATTTCGGGCTGGCATCGGCATTGAAACTGCTTTGCCAGCAGGCCGCGGACCTGTCGGGGATCCAGATTTTGTTCGAAGGCGATACCGGCGAGCGCATTCCAATGAGCCGACCGATGGAGATCGGACTGTACCGCATTGCCCAGGAGGCGTTGAACAATGCCGTCAAACATGCGAATGCGGATCAGATCAAGATAAAATTGGAACAAAATAAGAATCGCATTGTTTTGGAAATCGCCGATGACGGAAAAGGATTTTTAATTAGTAATTTAAAGTCAGAAGGACAGTTCCTGACCCGCAACGGGATGGAAAATATCCGTACACGTACCCAGCTCTTAAATGGTGAAATCAAAATCACGTCCAAGGTGGATAGCGGTACGAGATTGGTCGTTCAGGTTGATTTATAATGACTTATTGCTGATTAGCTGACCGCGTATGCCTATTCGGATTTTAGTTGTAGACGATCATTCGGTGGTGAGGCAGGGCATTATTACCCTGCTCGAAGACGAAGAAGACCTGATCATTGCCGGCGAAGCCTCGGACGGCGACGAGGTGTGGGATATGGTCGAAAAAGTGAAGCCCGACGTAATCCTGCTCGATCTGACGATGCCCCGTATGCCGGGCCTGGACGTGATCAAACAGATCGTGCCGGTATTTCCGTCCGCCAAAATCCTCGTATTCAGCATGCATAACAACACCGATTACATGCTTTCATCGGCATTGAATGGTGCGTCGGGGTACCTGGAAAAGGACACCAGCCGCGATGAAATGCTGAGGGCGATCCGCGCCATTGCCAAGGGAGAGCTTTATTTTCCGCCTTATGCGTCGTCGGTGATCATTAAAAATCTCCTCCGGCAACTCGCCCGCGCGACCGACGCACGTCCCGTACAGGAAGAAATCCAGGAGAAATCGATCTGGAAAATTATTACCCCGCGCGAACAGCAGATCCTCAAATGCCTCACCGAAGGCATGAGCAGTAAGGATATTGCCGAAAAGTTCGATATCAGCTCCAATACCGTGGCCAACCAGCGCGCCAGTATCATGAAAAAGGCGAATGTGAAAAACACTGCCGAGCTCATCAGTATGGCGATGAAGTAACCCATGGCCTGATTTTTATGTTGTCTAAACCCGGTTACCGGTTTCGGAAAACGAGCCGTCAATAAAACTGGGAGACTATGGACAGGATATGCGCCTTCATATTAAGCCTGATGCTGCTCTGTACAGTGGCAAATGCGCAGGTTAAAAAAATCGTTTTTATCGCCGGTCCCGACAGCCATGGCAAAGGCGAACACGAGCACAACGGCGGCTGTACACTGCTTGCCAAAGCCCTGAACGACAGCCTGCCCGGCGCCGAAGCCATAGTAGTCCGCAATGGCTGGCCGCAGGACGAATCGGTGCTGGACAATGCGGCAGCCATTGTTTTTTTCCTCGACGGCGGGGGACGCGACCATTTGGAGCTGGTGCATGCAGCCAAAATGGAAAAGCTTATCGCAGGCGGTACCGGCATTGTCAATCTGCATTTTTCCCTTGAAGTAGACGCCAAGGCTGGTGGAGACCGGTTTTTGAAATGGATAGGAGGGTATTTTGAGATCAACTGGTCGGTGAACCCTGTGTGGGAGGCCAGCTTTGCACGCTTCCCCGATCATCCCGTCGCACGCGGTGTGAAACCGTTCAGCATTCTCGACGAGTGGTACTACCATATGCGTTTCGCACCGGGAATGAAAGGGATAACCCCGATTTTGCAGGCGTTACCGCCCGAATCCACCCTGGACAAGCCTGATGGGACTCATTCCAATAATCCCGCAGTACGCGAGGCTGTCATCACCAGAAAAGAAATGCAGACACTCGCCTGGGCATTCGAGCGGCCCGACGGAGGCCGGGGATTCGGCTTCACGGGCGGGCATATGCACAAGAATTGGCAAAATGACAACTTCCGCAAACTCGTACTGAATGCCATCGCATGGGCCGCGAAAATCGATATCCCTGCCGGCGGTGTTCCTTCCGCAACCCCCACTGATAATGAATTGAATGCGCTTACAAAGCGGGTAAACTGACGCCCGCAAATTAAATTTCTTTAATCCGTAAATTTCTTTT
>CAMLNK010000256.1 GCA_946481035.1 uncultured Dyadobacter sp.
GAAGAAGCTGGACACGTTCATTATCAACATTATCGATTATTACAAAAATGCACGCGGCGTACCTGTCGTGACAGACATCAGCTTCGAGGAGCTGGTCACCGAAGTGCAGGCCACCATTCAGTATCTGCCCGAATACGGCAACCTGAAAATGACTACGGACATCCAGCAGGACGGTATCTTCCATTCGGATGTGATGAAGCTCCGTATCATTTTCAACAACCTCATCAACAACGCGATCAAGTTTCAGGACAAGTCCAAGGCGAACCCTTTTGTTCATCTGACGGTCAAATCGACGGACTCCGACGCCCGCATCATTGTGGAAGACAACGGGACCGGCATCAAGGAATCAGACCAGGACAAAATTTTCAAAATGTTCTACCGGGCGGGCGCTACCAACAGCGGCTCTGGGATAGGACTTTACATCGTACATGAAGCGATCTCGAAATTGGGAGGAGAAATCAGCGTAACTTCAAAAATCGGACAGGGTAGTATTTTTGAAATCAACATTCCTTCTATTAACAAATAACCCGACATGGAGACACTGCTTAACTTCTTTCTGATAGATGACAGCGCATTCGATCTGTTTATCTACGAAAAGTTATTGATCAAAAGCGGGATTACAAGTTCAGTCAAAACCTTCAATTCGGCGCGCGACGCCCTCAAACACCTCATCGGACAGGCCGACACCCTGCCGGATATCGTCATTCTGCTCGACCTGCAGATGCCGGACATGAACGGCTTCGAATTCATCGATGAATTCGACCAGCTACCGGAAACCCTCCGGCAGAAGGTCAGGATCTTCATGCTTTCCTCGACCATTGACACGCGCGACATCGAGAAAGCCAAAGCGAGCCAGCACATTATCGACCTGCTTCCCAAGCCCTTAGAAATTCCTTTCCTTAAAAAGAAGCTGGCGATCTAAAACCTTGTAGTATAATTTTTTTAGGAGATTAAATTAGGTGGACAGAAAGACCTGCTCTTCTGCTCCATGCTGATGCCGTGTGTGACCCTAATAAGGCCTTTTGAGCACATTGATGAATAGCTAACAACTAAACCGTCTCCCTACCTATTGATTGTCAAGCCGATAAGCTAACCGGCGAAACCTGGCACACCTCCACAAATTGTCCTATTATGTAACAATCAGCACGGCTATTGTCCGAAACAATGTGCCGGAGGAACGCTATTTCCTAAACCATACTATAAGCATTCGAATCAATAATATAATTTTTTAAATATTAAAAGATTTTACGAAGGGCCGGGTACGTTCTTATTGCATACCGACCGACAACCAGTGTAAACCTTAACACAATATTTAATGAAAACTGATAGCAAGACCCTGGCTGAGATTTTGAAATTGCACGCACAGTACGTTAAAGAGGTTGAGTTCAGTGGTATCAAGCCCTTATCAATGGAGATTTACAAAACAAACTCCCACAATTTTGTACGCTGGATCCAGGACGAATTTCACCCAGGAAGAAAATTGCGTAAGGAGGCTTTGTCCTGACTTACGAAAGCACTCATTATACTCAACGTTTATGAACAGGCTGCCGGTGAATGGGAACACCGGCAGCTCTTTTTTTATAGCGCGTTCTTTGTTAAGTTTGGTATATGAATGGGATATTTCCCCTGTTTACCACGAATAGCATGATTTTCACGATTTTCAACCTGCTGAAAGGCCGTTTCTCCAAAGACGCCATCGAAGAAGCCAAGTCCAACGAAAAAGCGATGACCCGCCAGGAAGCATTGCAGCAAATGCGCAACATCGCCAGCCGCCGCCCAACCAAAAAGAACTAGCAGCCCTGCCCGTAATAGGCATCCTTGCCGTGTTTTCGGAAATAATGCTTGTCGCACAGGCTTTGCTTGATCGCCGCCGCCGATGGATTGATCTGCAATGTCAGGTAAGCCATTTTGGCGATCTCTTCCAGCACGATCGAGTTATAAATGGCCTTCGCCGGGTCTTTTCCCCAGGTAAATGGCCCGTGGCAAGCCACCAGCACCATTTCCACCTCTTCATAACTTAGCTTTTCTTTTCCAAACAAATCGAGGATCTGATTACCGGTTTCGAGCTCGTAATCGCGTTGGATCATTTCGTCGGACATTACTTCCGTCACCGGAATCGAACACGTTAAATGATCGGCGTGCGTGGTACCGAGGTTCGGAATGGGCCGGATCGCCTGCGCCCACGCCACCGCGTACGTAGAATGCGTATGACACACGCCCCCGATCGTAGGGAAGCTTTTGTAGAGCAATGTATGCGTTTTGGTATCCGATGAGGGGCGCATATTGCCTTCCACCAGCACATTGTCCAGGTCCACAATCACAATGTCTTCTACTTTCAACCGGTGGTAGGGCACGCCGCTGGGCTTGATCGCCACCACGCCCTCGGCCCGGTCGACGCCGCTTACATTACCAAAGGTCACGATCGCCAGTTCCTCCCGTGGGATTTCCATATTGGCTTCGTAAACCTGCTCTTTGAGATATTGATATTTCGACATTTCGGATTATCTGTAATAGGCTTCGCTCCAACGCAGCTCGTTTTTCAGCTGGCGCAGGGTGGTATTTTTATCAATCACGACCAGTTCTACACCCACCATTTCGGCAAAGGTTTCAATATGCTCCGTCGTAAGGTTCTGGCTGAACGCGGTATGGTGCGCACCGCCGGCGTAAATCCAGGCCGCACAGCCCGTCCGCATATCCGGCTGTGGTTTCCAGAGAACACGCGCTACGGGCAGTTTCGGCAATTGCTCAGTCGCCTCCACAGCCTCCACTTCATTCACGAGCAGGCGGAAACGGTTGCCCATATCCACAAGCGAGACATTCAATGCGGGCCCGGCCGGAGCATTGAACACGAGTCGCACAGGATCTTCCTTCCCTCCTATTCCGAGCGCGTGCACTTCTACGGATGGCTTGCCTTTCGCGATGCTTGGGCAAATTTCCAGCATATGCGACCCGAGTACCAGGTTATTATTTGGGTTAAAATGATAGGTATAATCCTCCATAAACGAGTTGCCGCCCGGCAGGCCGCTGGCCATTACTTTCAATGCGCGCACCATCGCGGACGTCTTCCAGTCGCCCTCGCCCGCGTAGCCGTAACCCGCCGCCATCATGCGCTGTGAGCCGATGCCCGGCAGTTGTTTCATGCCGTGCAGGTCTTCGAATGTATTGGTATAGCCTTTGAAATTGCCGTCTCTGAGAAAGTATTTCAAACCAAGTTCGATCTTCGCGGCATCGCGCAATGCCTGGTGACGCCGGCCGCCGTTTTCCAGGCCGGAAGCGAGTTGGTATGCGTCGGCATATTCGCCGGTTAATGTAGTAATTTCAGCATCCGAAACCTGGTTGATCACGGCTACCAGATCTCCCACCGCGTAAGTATTGACCGAAAAACCGAAAGTCATTTCAGCGGCAACCTTATCACCGTCGGTAACCGCCACTTCGCGCATGTTATCCCCGAAACGGACGAATTTCGCTCCTTTCAGATCGTGCCGGCCCGCTGCTACCCTCGCCCATTGGCCGAGGCCTTCCACCACGTGGTCCTGCTGCCAATGCCCCACGATCACCTTACGGTTGAGGCGCATACGTGTCATCATAAACCCAAACTCCCGGTCGCCGTGCGCCGATTGGTTGAGGTTCATGAAGTCCATATCGATTTCCGCCCAGGGAATATCGCGGTTGTATTGGGTATGCAAATGCAATAAGGGCTTTTGCAGGATCTGCAAGCCGCGGATCCACATTTTGGCAGGAGAAAAAGTATGCATCCAGGCCACGATACCAATGCAATGGGTGGCGCTGTTAGCCTCCTGAATGATGTTATAAATTTCGTCCGGCGATTTAACCACCGGTTTGAAAATCACCCGCACAGGTACCTGCGGGGCTTCGTCGAGGTAGCGGGCGATGATCTGCGAATGCTCATCCACCTGGCGGAGTGTTTCCTCGCCGTACAAATGCTGGCTCCCGGTGATAAACCAGACTTCAAACTGTTTTAAATCAAGCATCAGGTGAGTTGTAAATGTCCTTTTTGTAAAAATTCGTTTTCGATATAAGCCCCGGCTTCGAGGTATTTCTGATAAAGCTGCTGATAAACCGCCGACTGCTCCTCACGCGGGTGGTACACCGCATCGAAACCGGAACTCATCGCCTCCTGCGCTTCCTGCAAGCTCGTGTGCACGCCCGCAGCCACCGACGCGAACATCGCCGCACCCAATGCGCAGGCCTGCTCGGAAGCCGCTACTTTAATAGGCATATTGAGCACATCGGCCAGCGTTTGCATGACAAATGCGGATTTCTTCGCTACGCCGCCGATCGCGATCACCTGATGAATGGGCACGCCTTCATTCCGGAAGCGCTCGACGATTGCTTTGGAACCATATGCAGTAGCTTCCACCAATGCTTTGAAAATGCGGACGCTGTCGCTGGCGAGGTTCAGGCCGAGCAATGCACCTTTGAGCGTATGCTTCGCATCGGGCGTCCGGCGGCCGTTCAGCCAGTCGATGGCGATAATGTCTTTTTCGGTTACGGGTAATTTCGCTGCCTGTTCTGCGAGATGCGGGATGAGTTTTTGCGAAAGTTTCACGGCTTCTTCCTCGCCCAGCAGCCCACGCACCGGCTCGACGATTAGTTTGGAAAACCATGCATAAATATCGCCGAAAGCCGATTGCCCGGCCTCCATACCCAGCATACCGGGCACAATGGAGCCATCGACCTGTCCGCAAATGCCTTTGATCAGCAAATGCCCCACCTCGTCGTTCGGTGCAACGAGCATATCGCAGGTGGAAGTACCGATTACCTTGCACAATGAATATGGCTCGATGAGCGCACCTACCGCACCCATATGCGCGTCGAATGCGCCCACGCCTATGACCACGTCGGCGGGAATGCCCAATTTCGCAGCCCATTCTTTGGAAATGGTGCCCATCGCAACGTCGGAAGTGGCGGTATCGGCAAAAAGCCGGTCACGGAGGCCATCGAGCAACGGATCGAGTTCTTTGAAAAATGTATTGGATGGCAGCCCGTCAAACTCCTGGTGCCAAAGCGCTTTGTGGCCGGCAGCGCAGCGGGAACGTTTCAACAGCAGCGGATCGGCAATGCCGGTGAGTTCGGCGGAAATCCAGTCGCAATGCTCCACCCAGGAGAATGCATGCTCGCGTACGGCCTCGTCCACACGCAGCGTACGCAGGATTTTGGCCCAAAACCATTCGGAAGAATAAATTCCACCTACATATTTGGTAAAATCAATATCATAACTGTGCGCCAGCCGGTTGATTTCCTCAGCTTCCGCATTGGCAGTATGGTCTTTCCAAAGGATAAACATGCCATTGGGGTTTTCAGCAAACTCCGGAAGCAATGCCAACGGCGTTCCGTTTCTATCCACAGCAACCGGCGTAGAACCAGTGGTATCCACCGAAACACCCCGCACATTTTGCCTCACTTCCGGCGAAGCCTGGTCCAGTGCACCGCGGACCGCGTTTTCCAGACTTTCGAGATAATCCAGCGGATGCTGGCGGAACTGCGAAACGCCGGCATCGCAATACTTACCCTGCTTCCAGCGGGGATACTCCTGCACGGCCGTCCCGGCATGCTCACCCGTGTCCGCATTCACTACCAATGCCCTCACAGAGTCGGTACCAAAGTCGATACCAATGACGTAGTTCTTTTCCATAAATGTCGGTTTAGGATGTTCTCAGACCAATTTGACGCATTTATTTAATTAATTACCTAACAAATATAAATAAATTTGTTTTTAGTGTAGTATTGACACAATTTAAATTTTAAAGAAAGCGAAGAAAAGGGGATGAAGTAAGGGGGAAAGGGAAGAACTATACAGGAATATGTGATGGCACGATTAGTATTAAAAAAGAGGGAAACCCCGAAAATCCCGACTAAATGCCGTTAGGGATGTAGTATTGGTAGCAAAATGTTGGCATATAATCTAGTCAAATGCCCTTGGGCATGTAACAATCCGTCGTCGATATATTCGGCTGCGGAATTTTTGTTGTTACATCCCTAACGGGATTTCCGACATCGCCTTAACCCTGACATTGCTACCAATATTACATCGCTACGCGATTCGCTCCTTTCGCTCATTCCCCTCCTCCCTTTCCTCCCTTTCTTCCCCTTCCTCCTTTCCTACCTTCCCTTTCAATTACTCTTCATCGAATCCGGCATGAAATTCCAGAATGAATGGAATTTCGTCTTGTACCGTTCGGCATCGAGTTTGTAGAGCGTTGCCTTTTTGGTGGCGCTGTTATTGTTTTTCTGGCCGGTATCGATGAGCAAGCCGGTCGAAAGCAGCTTGCGGCTGAAATTCCGGCGGTCGATGGGAATGGTGTAAATG
>CAMLNK010000257.1 GCA_946481035.1 uncultured Dyadobacter sp.
CGCTGCAAAAGGAGTTGCTTGTATTGAAGAATAAGATCACAGAGCTTCGCAGAAGCTGATAAGATAGAATAGAGCATCGGGTAATCGATGCTCTATCCGTTTAGAAATATCTATTTAACATAATATAAATTATACAACAAATAGTTTAATGCCTTTTGCTGGCTAATGATGGCCAGCTGCACATTTAACCCGGATGCCGACACGCTCCGCATTGCGGGACTCCATATAAATTGAGCATCAGGAAAAGCCAGGCTGAGAATACGGAAAGTTTTCAGCCTGGCTTTCAAAACCTATAATGCACCAGCAATGCAATCCGCTTCACATTGGAAGTAGTTGAAAAGTAATTGGAATTTCCGTTAGTGTTTTCAAACCTCGCTTCGAATCCGAGCTTGCGAACGCCGGCACCGATGCCTACAATGAAGCCTTGGTCGTGTATCCGGGTTTCCAGCGCTTTGCCTTCTTTTATGTGAACGTCGGTATAGAACTGGGTTCGGGCAAGATAGTGATTGTCTTCGGAAATGAGGATTCCGTTTGAGATTCCGGCATTTGCATAAAAGAATGCATTGCCGCGGGTAATCCGGTAACGGATCATGTTATTCAGTCTCACATGGTTCAACGCAAACGTATAATCAGTGGTGGTATAATTATCAGGATTTACGTCGGTGCGGAAATGATCGGATATTTTGTAGGATGAATAAGCCAGTTCATTGGTAATCAGCAGGTTCCTGCGTGTGCGTGGGATCACAATGTGCAACGACAAGCCAATCGTTGGCCTTGTCGATACGGCATGTTCGCGATCTATCAGGTACTCGTAGTTGTAGCCTGCAAAAGATAACTTTGAAAATGTAGCTCCGGCTAATGCACCGGTTTCAATGCGTAGGCCTTCACGTTTGGTAATGGCTTTGGGCCGAATCGTCGAGCACTTGTTGTAATACAGATCAAAGAGCCTGAGTATCTCCATATTGGAATACCGCAGATTCCCGGTGCGGTTCGCGACGTCCGCGCAATCCAGGTATGCCTTGATCTGCTGACGATACCGGTCAATGGTGATGATCCGTGTCTGATTCTCCTTAATAATCTTGTACTTATGGTAAACCAATAATTCGTGCTCGGCGCCGATGTATAGCTGCACGCTCCCCGAACGATCGCGCAAATAGTATAGACTCTTGGAGCCATCCACCAGTCTCAATAGAAATACTGTATCGGTAACCAATTCGGGAAGGTTCTTTTCCGTAAGACTGTTGTTGTCGGACGGGGCAGTATTTCGGCTGACCACTGCCCTCTCGTAACGCTCACCATGAACCTCGAATGCCGATAGCTCGTTCAGACCTAACGCCTTTTCATTTTGTAACTTCTCGTCACGAAACAAAATGCTTTCCGGATTCTGGCCCCAGTTGCGGTATTCGATCATCCCGCGAATGGTGTCGCTGCTCGAAGTGACAATGTATCCCGGTTCAAATTTGGCTTGGGCGTAAATGTTGGAGATGGATAAGAATGTGATGAAGAATTTGATAGATGATTTGAGCATATGTTTGCAAAAACTGGTAGCTGATAGCGATGAGGTTTTGGTAGCCCGTCCCAGATATTGGGCCGGAAATTTTGTTAGAATGTCAGCCGCTGCATTTGGCGCAATTTTGGGCTTAATGCACTGAAATTGAGTTGCCTATCAGGCATTATGTTTGTTTTGAAAATCGGGTTACAAAATCCAAAATTGCCTGAAAATGCGAATTTGAATGCTTTTGGAGCGTTTCAAACGGCTTTTCCAGGCAATTTTTTGGGAAATTCAAAGAATATGAATGCGGTGGTTAGGCGACATCACAAATCTTCACACATGTGGCCAGCGACGCCAGCGGCTCGCGCTTCGGAATGAATTCCTGTGCGACGAATCCAGTGTACCCGGTTTCGACAATAGCTTTCATGATCGCCGGATAATATAGTTCCTGTGTCTCATCGATTTCCGCACGGCCGGGAACGCCGCCGGTGTGGTAATGACCAATGTATTTGTGGTATTGCTTGATCGTCGCGATCACGTCACCTTCCATGATCGACATGTGGTAAATATCGTAAAGCAGTTTGAAGTTTTCCGAGCCGACCATCTCGCAAAGCCCGGCACCCCAGGCAGTGTGGTCGCACATGTAGTCGCGGTGGTTGACTTTGCTGTTGAGCAATTCCATGATCATGGTAATGCCGTACTTTTCAGCGGAAGGCATCAACCGGCGGAGACCGATGGCGCAGTTGCGCATGCCGTCATAGTCGGACATGCCGCGGCGGTTACCCGAAAAGCAGATGACGGTTTTGTAACCCGCTTCTTTCAATTTTGGGAAAATCTCCTCGTAACTTTTGACGAGTTCATCGTGCAATGCAAGGTCGTTGAAACCTTTCTCGATTCCCATACCCGCGCCATTAGGCAGCGCACACGTGAGCCCGTATTTTTTCAAGGTCGGCCAATCTTCCGGTCCCAGCAGCTCGATGGAAGTGATTCCGATCTTCTTGCATTCCTGCGCAAACGTGTCGAGCGGGATTTTGCCGTAGCACCATTTGCAAACGGAATGGTTGATCTTACCACTCAGCTTAGTACCCAGGACAGATTCGGTTTTTGCAAAAACTTCCGAGATGGACATCACCCCGGCTGCGGCCCCTGCAGCCGTACCCGCGGCTATATTTTTTAATGCGTTTCGTCTGGTTGGCATAATGTAAATAGTTGAATATCAGTAGTTAGGCGATGTCGCAAATGGAAACGCCCTGTTTCAGCGAAGCCAGGTCGTCACCCCGACTTGGGACAAACTCCTGCCCTACGAATCCTTTGTAACCGGTTTCTACAATGGCTTTCATGATGGAAGGGTAATAAAGCTCCTGCGTCTCGTCGATCTCATGGCGCCCGGGCACGCCGCCGGTGTGATAATGGGCAATGTATTTGTGGTATTTTTTGATCGTCGCGATTACGTCGCCTTCCTGGATCTGCATGTGGTAAATGTCGTACAACAGCTTAAATTTCTCAGAACCAACGGCTTCGCAAAGGGCTGCACCCCACTCCGTCCGGTCGCACATGTAGTCTTTGTGGTTAACCTTGCTGTTCAGCAGCTCCATTACCAGCGTTACATTATGCTTTTCACAAGTCGGGATTAGTTTGCGGATACCTTCGGCGCAGTTCCGGATTCCGTCGTAATCCGACATTCCCCGGCGGTTGCCCGAAAAGCAAATGATCTTGTCGTAGCCTGCAGCGCGTACTTTCGGGATCACGTCTTCAAATCCTTTGATCAGCTCTTCGTGATTTTTGGGATCGTTGAAACCCTTGTCGATGCTGCGTGTAAGTCCTTCGCCCCAGGGCAATGCACACGTAAGCCCGTACTTTTGGATCACCGGCCATTCCTCCGGCCCCAGCAGTTCAATAGATGTGAGCCCTATCTTCTTGCATTCCTGCGCGAAGGTTTCCAACGGAATTTTGCCATAACACCATTTACACACGGAGTGATTGATCTTGCCGTTCAGCTGAGGACCCAGCGCTTTTTGTGACGCGGCAAATGCACCCGCGAGCGAACTTGAAAACGTGCCCAGGCTCGCCGCCGCAGCCATGCTTTTAAGCGCTTTTCTTCGATTTGAAAGTGACTTCATTTAATAGTTAACTATCTGAAATAATGTAAGTTAATTGTCAATTGGGGCGGAGAGCCCCTACCCTTTCTCCGGATTGTACGTACATAGGTATACGTCAATTCTAAATCTCGTCTGCTTTTTTCAATACCTACAAAAAAAGTAGTGATGCTACCGGATCCGTTTCTGCCCGAAAGCATCAGGATCAACACGCAGCACCACTATCTTAAGCCTAATTAATTATAATCTACTCAAAAAATCATGTGATCTATTTTCCGCTTTTCGGCGCCCCGGATTCGGAGTAGATCGGGTTATTTTTGTTACCGCCGGCCATCAGGTAGGCCACGAGGTCTCTCAATTCGTTAGGGTTCAAACCGTTGATCAGGCCCGGAAGCATCATGGATACGGGTGATATTTTGCTGGATACCACATCCTTTTTCGCCACTTTCCGGATTGTTTTTGTATCGAACGGATTTTGCGACACATAATAGAAGTTGGCATCCTGGTTCACCTCGCGGCCAACGATCGACTGGCCGTCTTTCATCTGGAATGAGATCGAAGCATATTGGTCGGATACGGCTTTGTCGGGTTCGATGATCGCTTCGAGCATGTCTTTCACAGAGAAACGGGTTCCCAATTGCGTTAATTCAGGACCTACATCGGCACCTTGGCCCTGGATGGTGTGGCAGCGGCTGCAAAGCACGGCCGAGAAAATCTGCTTGCCGCGTTCGAAATCACGGTTGGTGAGGCTGTCTTTTACGAGTTCAACAGCCTGGTCAACTTTCCATCCGCGGCCCGGTCCTTTTGGCGTATAGAGCTTCACGAGGTCGTTTCCGGTCCCTGTAAGCAGTTCAGATCCAGATAGTTTGTTGTAGTAAGCTACTTTGTCGCCAGGAACGTGTTTCAATGCAAGCTGACGGGCCTTGTCGATGAAACCAATGTAGCTGCGTCCGCCCTGATAGCTGAATGCTTTGTGGAACCATTTGAAATACTCCTCACGTGAAGCGGGTGTCCAGCCGGTTTTGGCGCTGCTCAGCATAATCGCGTAGAATGTCTGCTGCTGTGGCGGCATTTTTTCCAGCAAGCCCGCAAGGTCGAGGCCATATTGCGGGTTACGCAGGATCAGATCAGCCGATGCTGTCACCATTTCATTGTCCTTGTCATCGAACTTCTCGTTTTTCGCGATCAGCGCAAGGGTTTTTTCAACCACTTTCGGTGCTTCGATAGTCACAAGAATTTTGGCTAAAAATCTGTTCTGTAATGCATTAGCCGACGGATACTTGGGATTCAGGTAAGCGATCAATGCAGCTTTCGTCGCAGCATCCGGCTGTCCGGTGCGGTACAGGATCACTTCCACAGCACGCAAAAGCGCTTGTTTGTTCAGATCGTCAAGCTTCGCGTAATCGATAGTAGTCAGTTTTTTCAGCAAAGGCCCTCCTACTTTCGTCGAGTCACCCTGGCGGCCTAATGCGATGGCTGCGTAAATGATCGATTGAGGGTCTTTTTCAGCGTAAACTTTGCTCTCCCACTGGCCAACAGGCTGGTGTTCAATAGCCAAACGGCCAGCGTAGCGCAGGAAGCGGTCAGAGCTTTTCAGCAGCGGCCATGCCTGGTCGATCGCTTTCGGGTCTTTCTTAACATGATATTCCTCAATCGCGGTACGTTGCTTATGCTCGTTGGTGATAACCGGGGTTGCTGCGTTGGAACCTGGTGCAATGTTCTTATAATCACCATAATACACGCGGTAAAGATCCGATTCCAGGCGACGGCCGCCGGTCAGGAAATACAATGCGCCGTCCGGGCCGATAGCACCGTCGGTCAATGGAAGCGGTGCGCCGGAAAGAAACTCTTCGTGGTCGGCAGTGTAAGTCGAGCCGCTGGGTTTCAGGTGCAAGCCGTGAACGATACCAAAGCTCCAATCGAATGCGAGCAATGTGTTTTTATACTTGGCAGGGAAACGCGCGTCTTTCAGGTAGATAAGGTTGGTAGGCGATCCCTGTCCGATGTTCATTACTGGCGAAAGGAAATCAGCAAATGCAGGTGACGTGTTGGCCGAACCTGTTCTCCAACCGAACTCGCCACCGCTTACGGCATGGCAAACGCGGGTTGGGCGGTACCAGGGCGTTCCGAAATCCCACTCCATATCCGAGTCATAAGCGAAAAGATCGCCCGCTTCGTTGAATGCGATGTCGTAAGGGTTACGGAAACCGGCTGTGTACAATTCCCATTGTTTTCCTTCCGGATCGGTATGGGCGATCCAGCCTCCCGGTGCATTGCGGTCGGTGGCGTGGCCGCGCGGATCTTTGATGAACGGAAACAGGTTATCGTTTTTCCAGTTCGGCATCAAACGGTAGATATCCATTTGAGGCAGGTCGGTGAAGTTACCGGCCACTACGAAAAGCGACTTCTGATCGGGCGCCATTACAATACTGTGCGGGCCGTGCTCGCCTTCGCCTTTCAGCGGTTTAATGAGCGTGATCTTGTCGTACTGATCGTTATTGTCGGTATCCTGCAAACGGTAAAGGCCGCTTCCTTTCGGGAAACGCGCGTTCGACCGGTTATTGATCATCACATAAAGGCTATTGAATGCGTAGAGCAAACCGTGCGCATAACCCATCGCCACTTTGGCGGTATCTCCTTCAATTCTAAGATTTTCTACTTTCGGTTTTTCAGTAGAGCCTATCGCCGGCAATACCAGACGGTAGAGGCCACCATATTGGTCGGA
>CAMLNK010000258.1 GCA_946481035.1 uncultured Dyadobacter sp.
CCATTCTTGAAAAGAGCAGAACGGTCCTCAACAAGGTCCGCATTTCCGGCGGCGGAAGGTGCAATGTCACGCACCGGCCACATGAGCTGCGGCATTTTATCAAAAATTATCCCCGAGGCGAAAAGCTGTTGCGCAAGCTCCTGCCGCGTTTCGACGCCGATGCTACTGTGGAGTGGTTTGAAAAAAGAGGGGTGAGTTTAAAAATCGAGGCCGACGGACGCATGTTTCCAGTTTCGGACTCGTCGCACACCATTATCGAATGCCTCGTTAAGGCAGCCCGGAACCTGAATATCGAAATCAGGACGAGCGTGCATGTCGATTCCTTTGAAAAAACCGAGACTACTTTCCAATTGAAGATCGTTAATGGGGAATCCATTACTACCGATCGGCTTTTGATCGCGACCGGAGGCTATCCCAGAGCGGAAAGTTTCGAGTGGGTGGAAGTGCATCGGCACGCGATCGTACCGCCCCTGCCTTCGCTTTTTACATTCAATACGCCTGACAACTACTTGTTGCCGCTTGCTGGTATAGCTGTAAAAGATGCATTTGTGAAAATATCGGGGACCAAACATGAATGGCGCGGGCCGCTGCTGATCACACATTGGGGTTTCAGCGGGCCGGCGGTGCTGAAACTCTCGGCCTGGGGTGCGCGTGATCTTGCGGAAAAGGATTACCATTTCACCTGCCGGATCAACTGGCTGCCGGAAATGAAAGAACAGGAGGTTAGAGATTTTCTTTTAGCCGAGAAAACCAATACTGCCAAACAGCAAATCGCTTCCCACGCCCGGTTCGGGTTGCCGTCGCGCCTTTGGAAAGCGTTTACCGAAAAAGCCGAAATCCCCGACACGCTGCGGTGGGGTGATGCAAGCCACAAAGTCCTGAACCGCATGACCGAGCTGCTTACCAACAGCCAGCACGAAGTGAAGGGCAAAACCACTTTTAAAGAAGAATTCGTCACCTGCGGCGGCATTGCATTGCCAGATATCGACCCCGAAACATTGCAAAGCCGTTCCCTGCCCGGTCTTTTCTTTGCGGGGGAAGTAATGGACGTCGACGGCATTACCGGAGGTTTCAATTTCCAGAATGCCTGGACGACGGGTTATATCGTGGGAAAAAACATTGGCCTTTAATCGCCAGCCATTGTATCGAAGTAAGCTCTTACCTTCTTTGCCCGGTCGAGGCCGATCAGGTCCGTGAGCGTTTCGACCGAACTCTCGCGTATCGCGCGCACGGAACCGAAATGCTTTAAAAGCTTCGTGGCCGTCACTTTTCCTACACCCACAACGCCTTCCAGCTCGCTTACCAGACTGGCCTTGCTGCGCTTGTCGCGGTGGAAAGTGATCGCAAATCGGTGCGCTTCGTCGCGGATTTGCTGGATCAGTTTCAGGGATTCGGACCGCTTATCGATATATAATGGTAGCGGATCTTCCGGAAAATAGATTTCCTCCAATCTTTTGGCAATACCAATAATAGGTACTTGCCCGTAAATACCCAGGCTTTTCAACGCATCGCAGGCAGCGCCGAGCTGGCCTTTACCGCCGTCGACCACGATCAGATCCGGCAGTGGCTGCTCTTCCGCGATCAGGCGCAGGTACCGGCGGGAAACGATCTCGTTCATCGAAGCGAAGTCGTTCGGGCCTATTACAGTTTTGATATTGAAGTGGCGATAATCCTTTTTCGACGGTTTTCCATCCTTGAAGCACACCATCGACGCCACCGGGTTGGTACCCTGAATGTTGGAGTTATCAAAACATTCAATATGGCGCGGCAGCGTTTTAATCTGTAAATCGGCTTTCAAACGGATCAATACGCGATCCTTTTTAGAAGTAGTAGCCGACGCTTCCACCTCGCGGCGCTCGGTTCTTTCCCTTCTGAAATACATCACATTTTTCATCGACATATCCAGCAGCTTCTTCTTGTCGCCGATTTGCGGGACGGTCACTTCGAGCCGCATATCGAGGTCCGGTTTCAGGTTCGAAACCAATTCTTTCGCCTCCGAACCATATGTGGAACGCATTTCCACGATCATCATCGACAGGATTTCCATGTCGCTTTCGTCGAGCTTTTTCTTCACTTCCAGCGTCTGCGTGGCTACCATGTACCCCCCTTTTATTTTCATAAAATTCAGGTAAGCGGCTTCCTCGTCGGAAACGATCGTGAGCACATCGATATTCCCGATGCGCGGGTTGATCACCGTAGCCTTGCTCTGGAAATTCGATAAATGTTCGATTTTCGTTTTCCAGGCGTGCGCTTTTTCAAATGCCATCTGCTCGGCCGCTTCCAGCATTTTCTCCTTGAAATACTGCTGCGGCGACGACAAATTGCCTTTCAATATATTATGTACTTGCTCGATTTCTGCATAGTATTCATCCTCGCCCTGCAAGCCTTCGCAAGGACCTTTGCAGTTACCAATGTGGTATTCCAGGCAAACCTTGAATTTTTTGGCCTCAATATTCGACTTCGTGAGCGGCAGCTGGCACGAGCGGATCTGGTACAATGCCTTAAACATGTCGAGCAGCGTGTGCATCGAGCGCAAATTGGCGAATGGGCCGTAGAAAGTGCCTTTGGTACGGTCCATATTCCGCGTCGGGAACACACGCGGGAATGGCTCGTCGGTCACGCAAATGAATGGGTAAGTCTTATCGTCTTTAAGCAGGATATTGAATTTAGGCTGCAACTGCTTGATCAGCTGGTTTTCCAGCAGCAATGCATCCCATTCGCTCAAAACGATGGTAAATTCGATCCGGCGGATCTGACTCACGAGCCGTTTGGTTTTACGGTCGTGCTGGTTATTTTTCAGAAAATAGCTGGAAACCCGGTTGCGCAGGCTTTTTGCTTTCCCTACATATATTACCTCGCCGGTTTCATCGAAATACCGGTACACACCGGGATCGAGAGGAATTTTGGCGAGTTCTTCTTTGTAATTGAATTCAGACATTGATTGTGATTTAGGACTAAACTACGCCCCTGTTGAAGAAAAACAACCGCGTCAATTGAAAAGTTGCGTCGCTCACGAGCTGGTATGCCTCGCTTTGGGCCGCATTCAGGTCCATCGGGCGGTTGAGCACCGACACTGCATAAGTCATGCCCGCTTCTTTCGCTTGCTCGGGTGTAATTTGTAAAGTACCGCAAACAACCGCCAGCGGCACGCGATGGCTTTTGCACAGTCCGGCAAGCCCTTTCACTACCTTACCAGCCAACGTCTGCTCGTCGACCTTACCTTCACCGGTTATCACCAGATCCGCATTAGCCACCAGCGAAGCGATGTTGCATTGGTCCATTACAATGCTGATACCATCTTTCAGCACCGCATTCAGGAACCACAAGCAGCCGGCACCCAGTCCGCCCGCAGCGCCCGCACCCGGTACCAGGCTCACGTCCCGCCCGAATGCGCGCGTGGCTACGTGTGTGAGGTTTTCCAATCCATGATCCAGTTGTTCCACCATTTCAGCGTCCGCGCCTTTTTGAGGGCCGTACACAAATGCAGCTCCATCTTTCCCAAACAACGGGTTCGTCACATCGCAAGCCACTATTACCGAAATCAATGCAAGCCTCGGATCGGCATTATGCGTATCGATCGACGCGATTTTACCGAGCGATTCCCCATTCGGGAGCAATGTATGCCCTTCTGCATCCTTAAATGCATACCCAAGCGCCTCCGCCATGCCGATGCCGCCATCGGTAGTAGCGCTGCCGCCGATTCCGAGTATAATCTTTTTCACGCCCCGGTCCAATGCATCGACAATGAGCTGCCCCGTGCCGAAAGTGCTTGTGCGAAGCGGATTGCGTTCTTCGGCCTTCAAAAGGCCCAGACCCGAAGCCGCAGCCATTTCAATGAATGCAACGTGATGGTCTTCTGAAAGGCCATAAGTAGCTTTAATTTGCCGGTTGAGTGGGTCCATGACGGTGACGGTCACTTCCGAACCGTTGGCTTGCCGGGTTAATATCTTAGAAGTCCCTTCCCCGCCGTCGGCCAGCGGTATGGCTGTCACTTTCGCATTGGGATATGCCTTTTTCACGCCGTCGGTAACGGCATCGCACACTTCCGCAGCTTCCAGCGATCCGCGAAACTTGTCAGGGGCAACGAGAATATTCACGGGCAAAGGGTTAAGTGGGTCAGAACAAAACGCCCTCGTCGTCAGACCGCGACGGCGGGATGTAGGTATCGGTACTATCGGTCGCTACGCCGCCGCATTCGCGGACGTAGTTTTCAGGCTTGTTAAATGGCATTTTTCGATACTGAACCAGTGTTGGATCGGCATATACTTTTTGCATGAACAACCCCCAGGCGGGCATCGCAATGCGGCCCCCCTGCCCGTAGGCGATCGTGCGGAAGTGAATGCTGCGGTCTTCGCCACCTACCCAAATGCCCGACACAAGGTTTTGCGTCATGCCCATGAACCAACCATCCGAGTAGTTCGAAGTAGTACCCGTTTTGGCAGCGATCTCATTGCCTTCGGTTACGCCGTATTGTCGCAAGCGGCCAGCTGTACCACCCGGATCTTCGACAGCACCGCGCATCAGGTACAACATATTATAGGCCATATTTTCGCTGATCTCCTGGTTCTGCTTCTGGAAAAACTCCTGCAATACATTACCATAGCGGTCTTCGATACGCAGGATCGTCATCGGCTCCGTGCGGTGGCCTCCGTTCGCAAATGCGCAATAGGCGCCCACCATTTCGTACACCGAAACATCGCTGATACCCAGGCAGAGCGACGGCACTTCCTGCAATTTGGAAGTAATACCCAGCTTATGCGCATATTCTACCACCGCTTTGGGCCGTACCATTTTCATCAGGTAAGCGCTCACCGTGTTCACCGATTTACCCAATGCCTGCCGCAACGACAGCGATTGGTAGGAATATTTGTTATTGGAGTTCTTCGGCGACCATCCTCCCGGCACCCCGTCGGAAAGTCCGAAGAAAATAGGCTGGTCTGTCACATGGTCGCAGGGCGTCAGGAAGTTTTTGTCCAATGCCGAAACATATACGAATGGCTTGAAAGTAGAACCCGGCTGCCGTGAACCCTGCTTTACGTGGTCATATTTGAAATATTTGAAATTAATACCTCCTACCCACGCCTTCACGTGCCCGTTACGCGGGTCCATGGACATCATACCCGCGCGCAGGAAGCGCTTGTAGTAGGCAATGGAATCGAGCGGGCTCATGGTCACTTCTTTCTCGCCGTTCCAGGTGAAAACCTTCATTTTATAAGGCTTCTTCATGATCCGCCATGCTTCTTCCTCGCCGAGGTCCCTTTTGAGGGAAATGAAATGCGGGGAGCGTTTTGCGGCGGTTTTAATGAAGCCCGGAATTTCCTTGCCGTTGTCGAAAGTCCATGGATTACGGCCTTTCCAGTGCTCGTCGAAAAGCTTTTGCTGCGCTTTCATATGCTCGGTCAATGCGGCCTCCTGGTAACGCTGCATGCGCGAATCGATGGTCGTGTATATGCGAAGACCGCTGGTGTACAGGTCGAGATCCGTGTCGTGCTCCTCATTGTAGAGCTTCACCCAGCTTTTGAGATACCCCCGCATGGACTCCCGGAAATACGGGGCCAAGCCGGTATTATGGCTATCGACCGTAAAGTTCAGCCCCAGCGATTTATCCTTAAATTTTTCAAAATCCTCTTCGCGGATGTAATCATATTTATACATCTGCGCCAAAACCGTATTTCTCCGGTTCAAAGCATTGGTCGGGAAGCGCAGGGGGTTGAAAAGCGTCGGGTTTTGCAGCATACCTACCAGCAATGCGGCCTCGGTTACGTTCAGGTCCCAGGGCTCTTTGTCGAAATAGGTCTTCGAAGCGACTTTGATACCATAAGTGTTGTTACCAAAAGAAACCGTATTCAGGTACATCTGCATGATCTCCTGTTTGGTATACTTCCTTTCCAGAACCACGGCCAGCACCCATTCCTTCGTTTTGGCAATCACAATACGCACCATCGGGATCTTACCGAGCAGCCCTTCATATTCTTCGGAACGCGTATTGAAAAGGTTTTTAGCGACCTGCTGCGTGAGCGTACTACCGCCCCCGGAGCTCGAACTCCCCGAAACAACTCCTTTAAAAACCCGCGCAAGGCTTCGTGGATCGATACCCGAGTGGTTTACAAAACGGGCGTCTTCCGTCGCAACGAGCGCGTCGATGAGGTTAGGGGAAATTTGTGCGATATCGATGGGCGTCCTGTTTTCGAAAAAGTACTTGCCCAATGACTTGCCGTCTTCGCTGATCAGCTCCGACGCGAGTTCGCTCTTCGGGTTTTCGAGCGTTTTCAGATCGGGCATTCCGCCGAACAA
>CAMLNK010000259.1 GCA_946481035.1 uncultured Dyadobacter sp.
TTGATCCGGCCGCTGGATGCGTCGGATATGCCGCTGACGGTCGCGCATGGTTATCAGCCGATTTTGGTCGAAGATCCTGACCGGAAACTGGACGTTGCGATCACCGCCGTTGAAAAGTCGCGGTCGAAAATGAAGCAGCAAATCCGGATCAAAACCGAGCCGAATGCGGAGGTGACGCTGGCAGTGGTGGACGAAGGTATTTTGCAGATCAAAAACACGAAGACTCCCGATATTCACGGGCATTTTTACCAAAAACGGGCATTGGAGGTTTCCAGCCACGATTTGTACGCACAACTCTTCCCTGAATTAACCATTTCAGGAACATCCAGCTCCGGTGGTGATGGTTATGACCTGGAAAGAAGGATTAACCCGCTCAGCAATGGCCGTACCGAGCTGGTATCTTTTTGGAGCGGCCAGTTGAAGGCCAATGGAAGCGGCGATGTGACTTTCGATGTAAATATCCCGCAATTCAGCGGCGACCTGCGCATTATGGCAGTGGCTTACAAGGATAATGCATTCGGTTCGGCGACGAAGAATATGAAAGTCGCCGACCCAATCGTGATAAGCGCCGGATTACCGCGTTTCCTGAGCCCGGGCGATGAGCTGATCTTGCCGGTGAATATCAGCAATACCGAAGCGAGGGCTACTAACGCAACGGTTTCGGTGCAGCTTTCGGGCCCATTGGCGGCAGGCGCAGCGCCTATTACGCAAAATATCACCATACCAGCCGGAAAAGAAAGCCGCGCGATGTTTGCGGTGAAAGCAGCCACTGCCATTGGGATAGGCAAAGTGGTGGTGAAGGTGAATGCTTTTAAGGAAACCTTCATTAATCAGACGGAAATTACCGTCCGTCCTGCCTCCCCGTTACTGAAAACCAGCACCTCGGGGCTCATTGCAGCCGATAAGCAAGGGCAAATCGATCTGCGGTCGTCTTTCATACCTGCAACAAGCAGCAGCCAGGTCGTGCTGAGCCGTTCGCCGCTGGTGCAAGGCGGAGGAAAAGCATTATCCGCATTGCTGGGCTATCCTTACGGTTGCCTGGAACAAACCGTTTCGAAAGCATTCCCCCAGATTTATTTCGCCGACCTCACGAAAGCGATGGCCGCGCCGGTTTATACCGTAAGAAGCGGTGAAAGCGATTTCAACCCAATGACAAATGTGCAGCAGGCCATCCTGAAAGTAGAATCACAGCAGCTTTTCAATGGCGGAATGGGTATGTGGCCGGGCGCGCAGCTCGAAGATTGGTGGGCTACCGCTTACGCCGTGCATTTTCTGGAAGAGGCACGCCGGGCAGGTTTTGAGGTAAATGCCAAAACCCTCAGCCGAGCCGTGGAATTCCTGACCGCGCAGAGTGGTACGACCGCCAACAGGGAAGTGATTATAGCCAGTACCAACAATGGCCTGGCGTACGAAGGCCAGCCGAGGGGCACACAAACGAAAAAGACCGTAGCGCGCCGTGAAGCCATTTATTCGCTTTACGTGCTCGCATTGAACGGCCATCCGAATCGCGCTTCGATGAATTATTACAAACAAAACCCGCATTTGCTCACGCAGGATTCCAAATACCTCCTCGCGGGCGCATTCCAGCTCGCGGGCGATGCGCGGAGTTTCAATGCGTTGCTGCCTAAAACCTATTTAATCGGGAATGCTGAGCATTATTACGACAATAGCTATTCATCGCCGCTACGGAATATGTCTTTGGTTTTGAATACATTAATCGAATCTGACCCTTCCAATGCACAAATCCCGGTATTAGGCAGGCAGCTTTCGCAAGCCATTCAATCGGCGTCGTACCTGAACACGCAGGAAGCGGCTTTTGCAGTGCTGGCTTTGGGTAAACTGGCTAAAAAGACTTCAAATTCGACGGTAACGGCTTCGGTTTCCGCTAATGGCAAATCACTGGGCCAGTTCTCGGGTAAGGAGTTGAAGATCTCGAAAGGTATTTTGAACCAGAAGTTGTTGGTCAAAACGCAGGGAAAAGGCGATTTGTATTGGTTTGCACAAACAGACGGGATGTCGGCCACAGGTAATTACGTGGAGGAAGATCAGGGAATCAGCATTCGCCGCCAGTTCCTGACGCGTAACGGCGAGCCGGTGCAGAGTTTCCACCAAAACGACCTCGTGGTAGTGAAATTAACACTCAACAGTACGAATGGCCTGCCGGTGGAAGACATCGTAGTCACCGATCTGCTGCCTGCCGGTTTCGAAATCGAGAATCCAAGAATTACCGAGCCGCGCGATATGCCGTGGATCACGAATGCAGCTATCCCGGAATACTACGATATCCGTGACGACCGCATTCATTTCTTTACCAATGCCGACGGCCAGACAAGGACATTCTACTACCAGGCCCGGATTATTACCAAAGGAACATTTACGATCGGACCGGCTGCTGCCGACGCGATGTACCGGGGTGAATACCGCAGCTACTCAGGCGGCGGCAAGATTACGGTTGAATAAATCAAAAAGAGAAGCTGCGCAAAATAAGTCCGCCGATGATGGCTCCCGCAATGGGGGCCACAACGGGGATCCAGCCGTAACCCCAGTCGGAGCTGCCTTTATTGGGAATGGGCAGAATGGCGTGGGCAATGCGCGGGCCGAGGTCGCGGACGGGGTTGATCGCATAACCCGTGGTGCCGCCAAGCGATAAACCAATGCTCCAAACCAGCATACCCACCAGGTAAGGCGCTACGCCGGAAGGAATGCCGCCTTTTGCAGGATCGGAGGTACCCGCATAGCCGATTGCTACAATGCCGACGATTAATATGATAGTCGCGATAAATTCACTCAGAAAATTGGCCCCGGTGCTTTTGATAGCGGGGCCGGTTGAAAAGCAGGCCAATTTGGACCCGCCATCTTCGGTTGCCCTCCAATGCGGCAGATATTGAAGCCATACCAGCACCGCGCCGAGGAATGCACCGATAAGCTGGGCAGGAATGTAACTTGCGACGAGGCTGTAATCATTTTTAAGCACTGCAAAGCCGACAGTTACCGCCGGATTCAAATGCGCCGCCGCGCTGCCGAATGCATTGGCAGTGAACACGCCGAACATCACCGCAAACGCCCAGCCCGCGGTGATCACGATCCAGCCGCCGCTCTCGCCTTTGGTTTTTTTCAGGACGACATTGGCGACCACGCCATTGCCTAACAAAATAAGGACCATTGTTCCGACTAATTCTCCAATGAAAGGCGAAGGCTGCATGTGCTTTGTATAATCAAGGTTAGTAAACGAATATGCGAATAGTTTTATAATTTCTATTTCCAATCCCAAAAAGAATTTTTCGTTCCGGTTTTACCATTTTAGGACCATGAATTCTGCTAACTTTGCCTGATAATCAATTTTTGTGTTGAAAATCATGTCATTAAATCAGCTTACGGCGATCTCTCCGGTTGATGGCCGTTATTACAAACAAGTATCTGAACTTTCGGCTTATTTCTCGGAATATGCCCTGATTTACTACCGGGTGTATGTCGAAATCGAGTATTTCATTGCACTCTGCGAAATTCCCCTCCCTCAGCTATCAGAATTTGACAAGAAAAAATACGCGTCGCTGCGCAAAATCTATGAAGATTTCAGCGAGGCCGACGCGCTGCACATAAAGGACATCGAAAAGGTGACCAACCACGATGTGAAGGCTGTCGAATACTTCATTAAGGAGCAATTCGAGAAGCTGGGCATCGAATCTTACCAGGAGTTTATCCACTTTGGGCTTACTTCCCAGGACATTAACAACACGGCGATCCCGCTTTCGCTGAAAGATGCGATGGAGCGGCAGATCAAACCGTTGTTCCGCCAGGTGCTGTTTGTGTTGAAAAGAATGTCGATCGAATGGAAAAACGTGCCGATGCTCGCATTCACGCACGGGCAGCCTGCGTCGCCTACGCGTGTGGGCAAGGAGTTCCTGGTTTTCGTGGAACGCCTGGAACGCCAGCTCGAAATGCTCGACAAAATCCCGCATTCGGCGAAATTCGGCGGAGCAACCGGGAACTTCAACGCGCACCACGTTGCTTACCCAAAACAGGACTGGATGGCATTCGGCCACCATTTTGTAGAAGGTTTGGGACTGAAAAGAAGCCGCCACACGACGCAGATCGAGCATTACGACAACCTGGCCGCTACTTTCGACTGTCTGAAACGCCTGAATACGATCCTCACCGACCTTAACCGCGACATGTGGACGTACATTTCGATGGGTTATTTCAAACAAAAGATCAAAGCCGGCGAAGTTGGTTCATCCGCGATGCCGCACAAAGTGAATCCGATCGATTTCGAAAACTCGGAAGGTAACCTGGGCCTCGCATCGGCATTGTTCGAGCATTTTGCTTCCAAATTGCCCATTTCCCGCCTCCAACGCGACCTTACCGACTCCACAGTACTCCGCAACATCGGCGTTCCTATCGCACATTTGGCCATTGCCTTGAACTCACTTTTAAAAGGCCTGGGCAAAGTGGAATTGAACGGCGAAGTATTGAAAGCGGAATTGGAAGAAAACTGGGCGGTTGTATCCGAAGCTATCCAGACGATCCTGCGCCGCGAAAGCTATCCGAAGCCTTACGAGGCATTGAAAGAGCTGACGCGTACCAACGAAAAAATCACCCACGACTCGATCTCGCGTTTCATCGAAACACTGGACGTGTCCGAAAAAATACGGGAAGAACTTCGCGCATTGAGCCCATTCAACTACCTGGGCGTTGTGGAAGACACTTTTTAAGTCAAACTCCCAAATCTTCCCTGATCTTCTCCTGCCATTCGCGCGGGAGAAGATCTACCAAACTCACATCACAGAGTGTCGCAATGCGGCAGTAGTGCTCCATTTCTATTTTGTTAGTACCGGTTTCCCATTTGTGGTAACCCACCTGCGAAATGCCGAGCAGATCGGACATTTGCTTCTGTGATAGCGCATTGTCTTTGCGGTACCTGATCAGGATTTGTGAAATAAGCATGATGTCGGCTTAAAGCGTGAATGCTTTGAACCGGGGCTGGCGGGCGGGTAATGAGTGGCGTGAGTAGTGGTAATGATTGAATGACTGAATGATTGAATGATTGAATGATTGAATAGGCGATATTCGGTCATTCAATCATTCAAAATTATAATTTTTATCCGCATTTCGACGAACCGCAATCCTTGCAGGTCAAACATCCTTCCTGGTACAGCAAGTTTGTCGAGCCGCAGTTCTGGCATTTCTGCTTCGCGGCCTCGGTACCGTCGGGGATGTAACGTTTCAATGCACGGGCTACGCCGGCTTTCCAGGTGTTGATCGCCTCGTCGAGTTGGAGGCTGCTGATCAGGTCTACTACCTTTTCGATCGGCATTCCGTGGCGCAGTGTGCTGGAAATCAGCTTGGCGTAATTCCAGTACTCAGGATTGAATTTGTAGGACAACCCTTCGATCGTGGTTTTGTAGCCGCGCGTGTTTTTATACTGAAAATCATAACGCGAACTGCCGTCGGCTTCGCGATTTTTAATAATAAGGCCTTCATTAACCCAGCGCGGAATCAGAATGCCGTCTTCATCATCGGCAAAACCGGTGAAAATCTCGTACGGGCGACCGTCGATCAGGCCGATGAATGCGATCCATTTGTCTTTTTTATTTTGAAAACGAACCACATCGGCTTCGAGTGTTTGTGGGCGCTCGGTCGGGAATGGCGTCGGAGCACCTTCTTTTGGCTCTTCCTTTTTCTCTGTGGTTGAGATCAATACGCCGGAACGGGAACCGTCGCGGTACACGGTAACACCTTTGCAACCTGCCTTCCAGGCTTCCATGTAGCATTCGCCAACAAGCTCCTCGGTTACGTCGTTCGGCATGTTAATGGTCACACTGATTGAGTGATCGACCCATTTTTGGATAGCGCCCTGCATTTTCACCTTTTTGAGGTAATCCACATCGTTGGAAGTGGCCTTGTAGTAAGGCGATTTTTTAACCAGCTCGTCGAGGTCCTTCTGCGCGTAATTTTTGGTGGTATCCAGGCCGTTAACCTCCATCCATTGTTTGAAACGGTGGTGGAAAACCACATATTCTTCCCACGAATCGCCTACCTCGTCCACAAAGTCCACGCGCACGTCCTTGTCGTTCGGGTTCACTTTCCTTCTCCTTTTATAAACCGGAAGGAAAACCGGCTCGATGCCTGACGTCGTTTGCGACATCAAACTTGTTGTTCCCGTCGGCGCGATAGTCAGCAATGCGATATTCCGGCGGCCGTATTCCAGCATTTCATAATAAAGCTGCGCGTCGGCTTCTTTCAGACGATT
>CAMLNK010000260.1 GCA_946481035.1 uncultured Dyadobacter sp.
CTTATTCAGTCATTCACTCATTCACTCATTCAATCATTCAATCATTCACTCATTCACTCATTAATAATTGCTATTCTGCTTCAAAATCCCATTACTCAAATCCACCTCGCGTTGTGGAAGTGGGAAATAGTAATGTTTAGGTTTGATAAAATTGCGGCTTGGCTTGAATGGCCCGCGGGCGATTTTATAATGAGCGGCGATGTCGATCAGGCCGGCCTTGTCCCAGCGCATCAGGTCCTGGTGGCGTTCGTTTTCTCCTGCCAGCTCTACGCGGCGCTCGTGCATGATGTCGGCCATTTTTGTGCCCGTTTTAGCGGCCAGTCCGGCGCGCTTGCGCACGGCATTCAATTCGGTATCACCACTCTGGCTCGAACGGATCTTCGCTTCGGCTACGAGCAGATAAACATCCGCCGACCGCAGGAAGGGTGCATTCAGGCTCTGGCTCATGTCGCCGGCGTCGGTGAAGCTGGTGTATTTACGGAACGAGTAACCGGTTACCCTGGTCATATTAGCAGCAAATGTTGTCGTTCCTGCCGAACCGCGGTTCACCTTATCACCCGGGCTATAAATGGAGTACGAGCGGCGCGGATCGCCTTTTTCAAACTCCTGTACGAGGTCTTCGATCGGTTCGTGGAAACCCCAGCCGCCAAATGCCTGCGGCGTGTGGTAGAAAGTCGGCGAATTATCTGTGGTCCAGCCGGTTTCGTATTGCAGAGAGAAAAGGATTTCGGGATTGTTCTCGGTCGTAAGCTGGAAGTTTTCGTCGTAATTGCCAGCCAGTTTGTAGGCAGCATTACCAATCACCTTTTGTCCAAACTCAATCGCTTTCGCCCAATTTTCCTGGTATACGTACAATTTTGCAAGAAAACCGTTCGCGGAACCCTGCGTAACCCTGCCCGCATCGCCATCGGCGTAACTTACCGGCAACAGTGCAGCTGCTTTCAGGAAATCCGACTCGGCCTGGGCGCGTACCTCGGCAAGGGTTGCTTTGGCTTTGTTATAGTTGTTGTTCAGCGCATCGTCTTCGAGGATAATGGGTACTTCACCGTAAATCAATGAAAGGCGCCAGTAAACAAATCCACGCAGGAAATACGCCTCACCCATGCTGCGGTTGCGCAATGCGTCGTCCATTGTCACTTTCGGAGCATTGATGAGCACGGCATTGGCACGTGAAATCACCTCGTATTTGGTCGACCACGTAGCGAGAATGTGCGAGTTGGATGCATCGAATGTAAACATTTCGAGCGAAGTCTCGTCGGAATGGTCGCCTGCGCGGTTCATATCGTCGGAGCAGTTGTCGAAAGTGTATTCGGTGTGGGCAAAGCCGTCTTCGTTCAGCAACGGGGCATAGATAGCGTTGGTAGCTGCCACCACGTCGTCGCCATTGCGCCAGAACTGCTGGGAAGTCACCTGTCCGTAAGGCGTGCTTTCGAGCAGATCGTCGTTACAGCTGGTTACGGCCATCAGGAAAAGCCATCCGGCCAATACATATATTTTTTTCATATCGGGTTGTCTTTTGAGAGTACTTTCGGTCCGGATGTTGTTAAAATGACAGGGTTGCGCCGATCGTCCATGTACGTGCCTGCGGGTACTGGGCATAATCCACATTCAACTGGCTGTAAAGACCGGCAGCTTTGGAACCGGCATCGGTGCCTACGTAACCCAGCTCGGGGTTCATACCGGTGTATTTGGTGATCGTAAACACGTTCTGGCCGGTAATGTAAATCCTCGCCTGCGACAGTTTCACCTTCTCGATCACGGTTTTAGGAATGCTGTAACCCAACGTGAAGTTTTTCAGGCGGAAGAAATCACCCTTTTCGATAAACAAATCGGAAGGACGGAAGTTACGGTTCGGGTTGTCGATGCTCAGACGCGGCACGGTGTTGCTGGTACCGGCTCCGTTCCACCGCTCGCTCGCTTCCTGATACAAATTGAAAGAATAGCTTGCGTCGAGGCCCTGCATGCGATCGGCATTGAAGATCGAAACGCCGCCAACACCCACGAAGAACAGATTAAAATCAAATCCTTTATAGTTCACGCCTGCATTCAAACCATAATTAACCTTAGGCTGAGGGCTTCCGATAATGGTCCGGTCCTTGTCGTCAACCATACCGTCGCCATTCAGGTCCATGAAACGGACGTCGCCCGGGTGGATTTGTCCGTTGGTCTTGCGCGAATCGTTGGCAATGTTGGGATCGGCATCGATTTCCGCCTGGCTTTGGTACAAACCGTTCGTTTTGTAGCCGTAGAACGTACCATAAGGGTTGTTCTCGTACGTGCGCACGATCTCCTGCTGCCCGCGGCCGTACAGCTGCGAAGCCAAGAAGCCGCCCGGCGTGGCAAGTTGGGTAATGCGGTTTTTAATGAAAGTAGCATTACCGCTCACATTCAGGGTCAGGTCGCCGAACGAGTGGCGATAGGACGCTTCGATCTCCACCCCCTTGTTACGCAGCTGACCGATGTTCTGATCAGGGATGACAGAGGTCCCGATCGTACCGACAGACGGCGGGGCGAGCAGCATTTTCTTGGTATCCTTGATAAAATAGTTGACCGAGACATACAATGCATTCTTCCAAAGTCCGGCTTCTACGCCAAAGTTGCTCATTTCAGCCGTTTCCCAACCGATTTGCAGGTTGGCCAAACGGCTTTGCGCCGCACCCGAGATCGGGTTTTGCGTGCCGCCCGCGCCCAATGCGTACCGGTACGACGAGTTGATCAACGCCAGGTATTGCAGCGAATTCACATTCTGGTTGCCCAACTGGCCCCAGCCGCCCGTCAGCTTGAAGTTGCTGAACACCGGCAATGCATTTTTGAAAAAATCCTCTTCGGAAAGCCGCCATCCCAGCGAGAATGCGGGGAAGTAGCCCCAACGATTGCCCGGCGCAAATTTGGACGAACCGTCGGAACGGAACGTGGCCGTGAGCAGGTAGCGATCCATGAAAGAATAGTTGGCACGACCAAACCAGGAAGCCAGCGCGTCGTAGCTGCGGTTGCCATCCTCACCCGCCACGGATACGATCGTACCGGCATATTGCAGGTAGCGCAATGTAGGATCTTCGCTCGCGAAGTCGCGGCCTCTCTGTTTGGAGGAAATGCTGTTGAACGTCTGTGAAGTATAACCACCCACCAGGTTCAGGCTGTGCGCGCCGAATTTTTTGTCGTAAGAAAGAAAATACTCCTGCAAAAACGACCAGTATTTGCCGTGTGCCAGGTCGAGCTGGTTGTAGGAATTGGTACGGAACTGATCGTTGATCTTTACCTCGAAATTGGTACTTTCTGAAAAAGTCGCATCCATAGCCAGGTTTGCACGCAGTTTCAGTCCTTTCAGCAGTTCCAGCTCGCCGGTGAGACTACCCAGAATGCGGTTACGGATATTGTTCTGATCCTGTGTGTCGACCGTAAAAATCGGGTTATTGATATCCCCGAATGCACCGATACCCTTTGTTGAACTATAAGAGCCATCGGCATTGCGGATCGGCAGGCCCGGGTGGAAGCGGATTGCGCTCCAAAGCAAGCCGGTTTGCGACGAAGTCGTATTGGGTGAAGTATTATGTGTATTTGTGAATTGCAGGTTCTGCCCTATTTTCAGCCTCGACCCGATCTTGTGGTCCGAATTAACACGGAATGTATACCGCTTATAATAGGATTTACCGATAATACCCTTTTCATTATAATAACCTCCCGAAATCGAGAAAGACGAATACTTGCCTCCGCCGCGGATGGCCGCGTCGTAGTTCTGGGTAACGCCCTGTTTGAGCAATGCGTCCTGCCAGTTGGTTTTTTGGGTCTGGTATTGGGTGTCCTCCCAAATCGGCGGCACGGGCAAGCCGTCGTTTTTATAAGCTTCGCGCTTCAATGCGGCCAAATCGGGCGCTTCCAGCATGTCGAGGGTTTTAATGCGGTTGCTGATACCCGCATAGCCATTCAATGTCACACTAATCGGATTGTCGAAAGTGCCGCGCTTGGTGGTAATGATCACCACACCGTTCGCTGCACGCGTACCGTAAATCGCGGATGCCGAAGCGTCTTTCAGAATTTCGATCGATTCGATGTCGTTCGGGTTCACGTCGTTCATCGAGCCGGCCGGAACGCCATCGATTACCACCAACGGGTCGGCATTGTTTACCGTTCCGAAACCGCGGATCTGGATCGTACCCGCGTCGCCTGGGGCACCGCCGTTACGGATCACGTTCACACCTGCCGCGCGCCCCTGCAATGCCTGCTGCGCACCTCCCGAGGGAAGATTCTGAAAATCAGAACCTTTTACCGAAGATACTGCCCCGGTCACGTCTTTTTTCTCCTGGGTACCATAACCTACCACTACCACTTCTTTCAATGCACTCACGTCCGGAGCCATCGTGATATCAATGACGGAATTATTGGCAACCACGGCATCCTGGCTCACATAACCAATAAAGGAAAACCGCAGTGTAGCACCATTATCGGGTACAACGAGCTGATACCGGCCGTTCTGGTCGGATGTGGTGCCTTGCTGGCTGCCTACAATGAGGATGTTCACGCCCGGCAGGCCATCGCCTTTTTCGTCGACCACCTTTCCGGTAATGGTCCGGTCGGCTATTGTCCCCGCGCTGCCGGCGCTAAAAGGCGCTGCGCTTTGCGGGTCGATCTTTTTTCGCAACAGGATCCGTGCATTTCCCACTACCTCGTAAGAAACGTTCAAAGGCGTAAGCAGCTGGTCGAGCACGCGGTTCAGTGAGCCCTGGAGTTGTTTTGCGGCAACCGTGCTCCTGCCCTGGATACTACCCGAGCTGTATACGAATTTAACGTCGGCCTGCTTTTCGATCTGGCGCAATACCTGCCGGATTTCCAGCGACTCGACTTTCAGTGAAATCTCCTTATTGAGCAACTCCTGGCTATAAACGCCGTGCGCCATGGAAATTCCGCAGCATATCAAAGCAAGCAAAAGTTGTTTAGCGGTAGCACTCATGACTTTGTAAACAACCCTTTTGTAGGGTATTTTTTTATGCATAATTTTAAAGGTTTTTGTGAACTGAACAACTCAAAAACAAACGGTATCCTTCTGCCAGGAAGGGTATTCAAAACGGCCGGACATGTTAGCGCATGGCCGGCATTTTATTAAGTTAACTTCCCTTTCTAATTCAAACTACCGCAGCCTTCGCCGGAAATAAACAGCGAGGCACCACGGCGCTCATATTCCACATTCACCGCCTTGCAGATCAGATCCAGCTGGTCGAACATCGGCAGTTCGGGAGCGGCGACGAACAGCACCTTGGCGCCTTCGGCGGTGGTCCAGTTCTGGATGTCCAGGGTGCGGCGGGTGGGTGTCTTGCCGCCCAGTTCCGCCAGGGATTGCAGGCCCTGGGCCGGCGCCGGAGTGGCGGTTTCAGCGATGGTGGTGGTCGGGCGATTGACGATGAAGGCCAGCACGCCGAGCAAGGCGATCAGGGCCAGGCCGAGCAGGCCGTAACGCAGGCCGTTGCGCTCACTCATTGCGGGCCTCCTCGGGCAGGATGTGGGCGACGCTCAGGCGGTCGCGGGTAAAGAAGGTCCTGGCGGCGGCCTGGATGTCGGCAGGCGTCACGGCTTCGAGGGCCGCGAGATCCTGGTCCATCAGCTTCCAGGACAGGCCGACGGTTTCCAGTTGGCCGATGGCGGTGGCCTGGCTGGTGATCGAGTCGCGCTCGTAGACCAGCCCGGCGATGACCTGGGCGCGCACGCGGGCCAGCTCCGCGGCGGACGGCGGATTCTGCTGCAGGTCCTGCAGTTCGCGCCACAGCCCGGCTTCGGCCTGCTCCAGGGTCTTGCCGAGCTGTACGTTGGGCGTGGCGGACAGCACGAACAGGCTGTCGCCGCGGGCGAAACCGTCGTACCAGGCCGATGCGCCGGAGACCAGTTCCTCGCCGCGCTCCAGGCGGCTCGGCAGGCGGGCGCTGTAGCCGCCGTCGAGCAGGGTGGCGATCAGGCGCAGGGCATGCACCTGGCGCGGCTGCTCGGCGGTGGCCAGGCCGGGCACGTTGAAGCCCATCAGCAGGTTCGGCAGTTGGGTTTTCACGTGCAGGGTGAGGCGCCGTTCGCCCGGGGCGGCCAGTTCGCGCGGGGTCTTGGCCGGCGGTGCGGCCCCCTTGGGGATGGCGCCGAAATAGCGTTCGGCCAGCGCCTTGACCTCGCTGGCGCTGACATCGCCGACCACCACCAGGGTGGCGTTGTTCGGCACATACCAGGCCTGGTACCAGGCGCGCAGCTCCTCGACGGTCATGCGCTCGAGGTC
>CAMLNK010000261.1 GCA_946481035.1 uncultured Dyadobacter sp.
AAGAACTGGGCATCCGTACTTTTATTAATGCAGCGGGTACCTACACAATGATGACGGGTTCCCTCATGCAGGACGACGTGGTGGCTACGATCCAGGGCGCGGCGAAGGAATTTATGATGCTCGATGAAGTCCAGACGAAGGTGGGCGAGAAAATCGCCGCTATTACGCACGCCGAATCCGCGGTGGTGACTGCCGGCTGCTTCTCGGCGCTTACGCTCGGCCTCGCGGGCGTGCTCACGGGCATGGACCAGAAGAAAGTGGAAGCATTACCGCATTTGGAAGGCACCGGCATGAAATCGGAAGTGATCATCCAAAAAGGCCACAACATAGGCTATTCGCATGCATTGACCAATACAGGCTGCAAAATCATCGAAATCGAAACGGTGGAGCAGTTGCAGAAAGCGATTAATGAAAAGACCGCATTGATGTGGTTCCTGCATATCCAGTCGGACAAAGGGCAGATCAAACACGAGCAATGGATCGAAATCGCCAAAAAGAACGGCATTCCGACCATGATCGACATGGCTGCCGACGTGCCACCGGTTGAAAACCTCTGGCGTTTCAACGACCTGGGCTTCGACCTCGTGTGCGTATCGGGCGGGAAAGCCATGCGCGGGCCGCAGAGCGCTGGTATCCTGATGGGCAAAAAGCAATATATCGACGCGGCTCGCCTCAGCATGCCGCCGCGTGGCTCGACGATCGGCCGCGGAATGAAGGTGAATAAAGAAGAGATCCTCGGAATGTATGTCGCGCTGGACAATTTCGTGAAGATGGATCACAAGAAAGAGTGGAAAATCTGGGAAGATCGCGTGGCGACTATCGAGAATGCCGTAAAAAGCGTGAAAGGTGTCATGACCGAAGTGACTGTCCCTGAGCTGGGTAACCATACCCCCACATTGAAAGTATCGTGGGATGCCGCCAAGGTGAGCCTGCCTGTGAAGGTGTTACAGGAAAGCCTGCGCAAAGGCAACCCGTCGATCGAGGTAATGAGCGGCGAGAACAATTCGCTCACCATTACAACCTGGATGCTCAAAGCGGGCGAGGAGAAAATCGTGGCATCCAGACTGAAAGAAGAACTGTCGAAAGCAGTTGTTTAAATATGTACAGTACCATTTAACTCTTCCTAAACCCCAACCCTTTTCAAGAAGTAAAATGCAACACAGGTCTATCCTTATCACTCTTCTGGCATGTCTGCTCGGCGTGGCTTCCCATGCCCAGACGTACAGTGTACTGATCAAAGGCGGCACGGTGATCGACCCAAAGAACAATGTCAATCAGGTGATGGATGTCGGTATTTTCGAAGGGAAGATCAAGAAAGTGGCGAAGGATATCGATCCGAAAGAGGCCCGCCAGGTGGTGGATGCCAAAGGGATGTATGTCACACCCGGATTGATCGATATCCATGGACACGTGTTTTTCGGTACCGAGCCAAACCATTACCTCAGTAATGGTTTGGTGGCGCTACCACCCGACGGTTTCACTTTCCGCGTAGGCGTGACGACGATCGTCGACGCGGGTGGTGCCGGCTGGGATTCGTTTTCGGAGTTCAAAAACAATGTGATTTTCAATTCCAAAACCCGCGTGCTCTCGTTCCTGAACATCGTGGGACAAGGCATGCGCGGCGGAAACTGGGAACAGGACACGGCCGATATGGACCCAAACCTGGCCGCGGGCGTAGCGATCAAAAACCGCAACGACGTGGTGGGTTTCAAAGTAGCGCATTTCCAGGGCAAGGACTGGAAACCGGTGGATAATGCGGTGAAAGCCGGAAAATTAGCGAATATGCCCGTTATGGTCGATTTCGGCGGCAGCACGCCTCCGCTTCCACTTGAAGAGCTGTTTATGAAACACCTTCGCCCAGGCGACATATACACACACGCATACACATTGCTCGAAGGCAATATCCGCGAAACCATCGTGGACGAAGCCACACAAAAAGTGAAACCGTTCGCGATCGAGGCACGCAAAAGAGGCATTGTATTCGATGTAGGTTACGGCGGCGCGAGCTTCAACTACTCGCAGGCAATCCCAGCAATGAAGGCCGGTTTTTACCCCACTACCATCAGCACCGACCTCCACACCGGCAGCATGAACGGCTCGATGAAGGATATGCTGAGCATTATGTCGAAATTCTATAATATGGGTATGGACCTGCCGTCGATCATCAAAGCCAGCACCTGGGAGCCGGCCAAAGTGATCCACCGCGAACAGCTGGGCCACATTACCGAAGGCGCCATTGCCGACGTAGCGGTGTTTTCGATGCGGAAAGGCAATTTTGGCTTTTATGACAAAACCGGCTTTAAGGTCGAAGGCAAAGAAAAACTCGAATGCGAGCTGACTGTAATGGGCGGAAAAATAGTTTATGATTTGAACGGCATTACGTCGCCGATATATTTGAAGTAGGCTGTAAGCAGTGGGCTTTAAGCTGTAAGCGATAGGCTATAAGTGATAGACTTTGAATTTACAGCCTAAGGCCTAAAGCTTATAGCATATAGCTTACCCTAACCCCTCTTTAATTGACCTATGTTTAAGAAACGCTTTAAATGGTCTGCTTCCCTCCTGATGCTGCTTGCATTAGGGTTTACGCAGCATTCCGACCGGGACTTGCCGGTTGTTAACACCAAAAACGGTGGTCTGTTTTTGCCGGACGGATTTGAGGCTACGGTGGTGGTCGACAGCCTTCCGGGCCGTGCGCGGCATATTGCGGTGAACGATAATGGCGATATTTATGTGAAGGCGCGGTTTGCCGACAAGGGAGAATCGGTTATTGCACTACGCGATACGAACAACGACGGGCGGGCGGACATTATCAAGCGCTTTGGGGGTGCTGCCAAAGAACGTGCTTACGGCACGGCCATGCGCATTTACAAAGGCTACCTGTATTTCAGTTCTGAACTCGTTGTCTATCGTTACAAACTCACGCCGGGCAAACTGGTTCCGGAAAGCCCGGAAGAGGTGATCCTCACCGACGACCACGCGCACGGCATGCATGAGCACATTGCGAAGCCGATTACGTTTGATGACAAGGGTTTCATGTACGTACCATTTGGTGCGAACTCCAATGCATGCCAGGAGCAAAACCGCACGCCTGGCTCCAAAGGCATGGACCCGTGCCCGATCCTTGAAGACCACGGCGGTATCTGGAAATTCGATGCGAACAAGACCGGCCAGTTACAGAAAGACGGCACCAAGTTTGCGACCGGATTGCGGAGTGTCGTAGCATTGGATTGGAATTTCCAGGATAATAACCTCTATGCAGTACAGCACGGCCGCGACGATCTTTTGCGCCTTTGGCCGCAGCTTTACAATGGCTGGCAAAGCGCTATGCTGCCTTCGGAAGAGTTTTTGCGGATTAAAGAAGGCACTCACGCGGGGTGGCCCTATTGTTACTGGGACCAAATGCAATCCAAGAAGGTATTGAACCCGGAATATGGTGGTGATGGTAAAATTGTGGGTCAATGTGATCAGTACGAGAAACCGTTGATCGGCTTCCCGGGCCACTGGGCGCCTAATGACATTCTGTTCTATCAGGGCAGCCAATTTCCGGAGCATTATAAAAACGGTTCGTTCATTGCATTCCACGGCTCCACCAACCGCGCGCCGTATCCGCAATCGAGCTACTTTATTGGTTTTGTTCCATTTAAAAACGGTCAGGTGGCAGGTGAATATGAAATTTTCGCCGACGGTTTTGCCGGCCTGGATCCGATCGTGAACGTGAGCGATGCCGTTTATCGCCCGATGGGCATTGCGATGGGCCCCGACGGCTCGATCTACATTGCCGAAACCGAAAAAGGTAAGATCTGGAAAGTGACCTACAAGGGTAACAAGAAGAAGTTCGCCAAAACCGCATTGGCCAAAATGGAGCAGCGTAAGACGATGTCGCACATCCGCACGCCGGATTTTGTGAACGACAACCTGGACAAAGACAAACCCGTTGCAGGCGGAAAGGTTTACAGTGTGTATTGCACGGCCTGCCACCAGCGCAACGGTATGGGCGACTCACAACGCTTCCCGCCTTTGGGAGGTGCCGAATGGGTTACCGGCGATAAAGAGCGGCTGATTAAGGTACTATTAAATGGTTTGGAAGGCCCAATCGAGGTAAAAGGCCAGGCCTATAACAATGTAATGCCGCAGCATAGCTTTTTGAAGGACGAGGAAATTTCAGAGGTATTGACCCACATCCGGAGCAATTTCGGAAACAACGCAGGCCCGGTCACGACGGAAGAAGTAGCCAAAGTGCGGGCGTCACTCAAATAACAAGATATTACGCCATTCATCTTCCAACCCCGTTTAAGCGGATATTACTCTCCGGCAATTGAGTGTTCCTTTAAGGGGTTGGAGGAAGAATGGCAAAAGTAACTAGTTCACCATTTTTGTATATTCATGTTGAAAAACAATATCTTAGCCGCAAGCTTTATCATTCTTTCCGGGATCGGCCTCGCGGGGTTCTCTTCCGAAAAGAATACTTTCATACACAACAACCAGGAGCCCTGGAAGGCACCGGCCTGGGCTGACACATTAAAAAGCCCCTTCCACGAAGAGCCGCTTACCCTCGCACAGGGCGAAGAACTGTTTACATTATATTGCTCTTCCTGCCACGGCGAAGGCGGCTATGGCGATGGCGCCGCTGGCGGTGCATTAGGTCAGAAGCCAGCCAATTTCCACGACACGCTGGTAAAAGCACAAAGCGACGGCTCGCTGTTCTGGAAAATGTCGAACGGCCGCGGTAATATGCCGCCATTCCAGGATGTATTTACAGCTGAACAGCGCTGGCAGCTCGTAGCGTACATCCGGCATCTGGGAAAAACAGAGTGATGTAGTACTTCGGCTATCGGCTATCAAACCAAAAAGCCGACAGCCGATTGCCGATAGCCGACAGCCAAATCAAAGTCCCCTAAACCCCATAAAAGACCATTATGTTACATTACAGCCGCATTATCAAGTCCGGATTCACGTCGGCGCTCGCGTTGGGCATGACGTTCCATGTTTTCGGGCAACAACGGGAGGTCACGACGTCCGTCCCCAAAGCACTTCGCGACGACATTACCATTGAAGAGTACATGAAAGTGGAACCGGAAGCTGTACGCCTGATTCAGCACCCGGTTACCGGCGAAATGTACTACACCACTTTTTTCGGGGATGTTGTTAAAATCGTTGTCGAAGACGGCAAGCCTGTGAGTAAAAAGCTGCTATCCGTCGAAGACCACGGCATTCCCCGCTTGCAAGGAGCTGCATTTCACGGCAATACCCTCTTCCTGGCCGGGAATGTGAGCGTGAACAACAACAAAGGCAACAAAGGCCGGATGGTCCGCTACGAAATGACCAAGGGCGTGGACAAACCGGAAATGACGGTCGTGTTCAATACCGTGGAATACGGTGCCAACAAAACTACCTTCGATCACGGCTGGAATGCATTGGAAATCAGTCCGGACGGCAAGTACATCTACGTGAACACCGGTGCGCGCACCGACCACGGCGAGGTCCAGGATAATGGCGGCGAATACCCCAATGCACGCGACAATGCGCTCACCGCTAACATTTTCCGTTTCCCGATCAATTCCAGGGATCTCTTGCTTTCAACCGATCTTGCCAAACTGAAAGCCGACGGCTACATTTTCGCGGAAGGTATCCGCAATGCCTACGACATGGCATTCGATGCAAAAGGCAACCTTTTCGCAGTTTCCAACTCCGGAGATTACGATCACCCCGAGGATATGTTCTGGGTGCGTAAAGGCCATCATTACGGCTTCCCGTGGGTAATGGGCGGCATCGAAAACCCGCAGCAGTTTCCCGACTTCAACCCGGACCCGGAAAAAGACCCATTCCTGAGTAAGTTTGCATTTGCATTCCTCATGAAATACTTCCACAACGACCCGGATTTTCCCAAACGCCCCGCCGGTGTGAAGTTCTCTCCTTCGGTGCAGAACCTGGGGCCCGACGCCAACGAATACCGCGACCGCAAAACCGGCGTGGTAATGGACGGTGACACTACCGGCGCTACTGTGGGCACGTTCAACGCGCATTCGTCCCCGCTGGGTATCTTCTTCGACACCCACAATGCATTGGGCAAAGAGTTCACGGGTGACGGTTTCGTGATCCGCTATACGGGCGGCCCGCGTAACGGTGTCGTGAACCCGAACCCACTGCGCAGATACGGCAAGGACCTGCTACACCTGGAAATGACATACGACAAGAAAACCGATAATTACAAAACCAAAACGACCAGCATTATC
>CAMLNK010000262.1 GCA_946481035.1 uncultured Dyadobacter sp.
AGCTTTTCCAAAACCCCTTATAATTTCACCAGTAACGGCATTCACCGCATACAAACTCGATCCTACCGTGTATAATATACGTTTATCATCGCCATTCTCCCAATACACCACGCCCCGGTTCGAATTGAGCCTATCGTCCTTCATCGGTTCGAATTTCCAGATCTGTTCGCCGGTACCGGCTCGCAATGCAAAAAGTTTCAGCTCGGGCGTCGTCCCGTAAAGCACACCATTCACGACAATCGGCTGACATTGAATGGCCCGGTTACGCTGCCGGCCGGGATTGGCTGGATCGGGCTTTTCGGAGGCGTCGTACATCCAGGCCACCTGCAAATTCCGAACGTTACCGATATTGATCTGGTCCAGCGGCGAATAGCGGTTCCCGGCTTTGTTACCACCGTAATTCGGCCAGTCCGAGTCGGGAGCCGCCGCTCCGGGAGCGGGCGTTTGACCGGAAAAACCGCTACCCAGCATCATCGCGACGCACAATGTACCCACCGACAAGCCAATGCCCTTTTTCCAAAGCGCCGACCGCAAATACTGCTCGCTTCCCATCAATTTCAGAGTTTCGGTTATAGTTTCAGTTACTGGATCGACAGCTCGTCCAGCGTATAGGCCTTGTCGCGTGAGACGGTTTGTTCGCGGATCGTTTTCACGTCGGCCGGGCGTACGGGCGGCGAGTTGGTAAACTCATGCCGCACATAACTGAGCACGGAAGCGATCCATTCATCGTCATTATCCTTCATCGAAGGCATTTCTGTCGGGTAGCTATTGCCCTCGATCGGTCCCGAGAGGCCGTGGAGCAGGATTCTTACCGATGCCTGCGTATTGTTGCGGTTCAACCGTCGCGAACCGGCCAGCGGAGGCGCGGTTTTACTCATTAGGCCTTTCCCGTCGGCACCGTGGCAAGTCGCGCAGAGCGATTTGTAAATCACCGAACCATTCATCACCAATGCCCGATCTGGTGCATCGAGTCGCCCGAGTTTCATTCCGAACTTTTTGGCATCCTCATTCTTTTCCACGCTCCGCTGTGCGCGGGCGAGTACTTCGGCGCCGTTTGCATTCCTAACGATTTCACCGGCCAATGCCTTCGCTTTCGGCGACTCGCTGTATGCCAGTGAGAATATCAGCTGCATGCGCACGTCCGCTACCGGGTCAGATTTCAATGCTGCCAGCGTTTCTACCATCGCGTCATTCTTTTTCAAATAAGGCTCCGTCATGCGAATAGCCGCTTTACGGATTTCGAAGTCATTGTCCTTTAATGCGTGCGCAATGCTGTTTTGATCCAGCGCATTCAGCCCTTCGAGCGTCCACAATGCATGCAGCCGCGCGAGTGCAGACGGTGATTTGATCGCCGCATTACTTTCGCCCGCCGCAATCGCTTTCAGCAACGGTACCACCGACTGATCGTTGCGTACCACCAGTTCCTTCTGTGCATTGTCGCGCCACCAGCCGTTTGGGTGGCCCAGGTAACCTACCAGTTTTTGCGAGGTTTCGTCCAGCATTTTAGGCTTCGGCCCCGGCATCATACCGTCGTGCACGAGGCGATAAATGCGGCCATGCTGAATGTTTTTGTCCAAACCCAACCGCTTGATCTGCGGGCGCAGGTAGCTTTTCGGGCCTGTCCAGTTACCCTCCTGAATGATCCCGCGGTTCATATCCACAATGTAAAGGCAACCGTCGGGCCCGGTGTACATATTCACCGCGCGGAAGTTCATATCCGTGGAAGCAATGAACTCTTCCTTCTGATAAGCATTTTCGAGCGTGATTTTGCCGTTCTTGTTAATCACTTTCGCACGACGAATGAGCCTTCCAACCGGCTCGCTGATCAGCAAATCGCCTTGCAGATCCGCAGGAAGCTTATCACCGCGGAATATCACCTGACCGCAACTGGCCGTGAAATGGTTCAGCGTCGTATCGGGGCGCAGGCGTTTCAAACCACCTTCTACGTCAGGCGTTTTAATAATCGGCCAAACTTCGTTGAATTCCTCCTTGTATTGATCCGCAAACTCCATTCTTCCGTAAATCGGGTTGATCTGGAAGCCCAATGCGGGTGTTTCGCCGCCAGCCGACGAGAAGTACAAACGGCCGTAGTTGTCGTGGGTAAGCCCCCACTGCCCGCTCGACCCGCTGGGAATGGAATCCGGTTTTAGAATACCATTGGCATACCGGAAACGCACCGCGTCCACGGCCATATAAATCCAGTTATCGACGTTCCAATCAAGGCCGCTGCGCTGGTGTTCGAGGTTGCCGGGAGCTTTCTTGTCGGGCGTATAAACCGGGCGCTTTTCGTCGGCAACACCGTCTTTGTTGTTGTCTTTATAGCTGTAAACATTATAGGTATCAGTCTCATTGACAAGCAGTTCACCTCCTACACAAAGCAACATTCTAGGCAAAAGCATTTTATCGATAAACACCGAGCTTTTATCCATTTTACCATCATTATCGGTATCTTCCAGCAGCTTCACCCGGCTGGTGGGCGCGTGCTCGTCCGTACCTTCCACGTCCTGCATATATGTATTGAGCTCGGCCACGTACATGCGTGCATTGCCATCCCAGGCAATCGCCACCGGTTCGTGGATCATCGGCTCGCTGGCCACCAGTTCGAGGTGGTAGCCTTTGGGTAATTTGAATGTTTTAATGCTTTGCTCAGGCGTGAGGTGCGCGGGCGAAGGGTTATCGGTGAATGCCGGAATGGCGCTCACGGACGCATCCGTAGTACGCAGCATTTCGGTTTTTGAGCCATTTTGCTTCGACACCTGGCAGGTAACCAGCGTAGCAGCCAGCAAGCCGGCAAGCCAAATCTTCTTATTCATGGTGATGGGGTTTGTAAGGGTTAGGTTTAGCGGGTAAATGTGTAAGTCTTTCCTTTCTCGGTTTTGAAATCGTACAAGGCCGTTTCCGGCAGTTTCGAAGGAGCTATTTTAGCGGCTTGGGAAACGATCGGCTTTGGAATATCCAGCGTTTGGTAAAATGCATTGCTGTTCCGGCTGCCGTCGGCGGCGAGTGCCAGCATGTTGCCTTTCAGTGCATTGGGTAACCTCAACCGGCAATTTCCGCCGAGATTGGACTTGATCACCAGTTTTGAAACTTTTCCATCCTTCCATTCCAATGTCACGATCTCAAAACCGCCGCGTGCCCGCAAGCCGCTGATCGACCCGTTTTTCCAGCTGTCGGGCATGGCCGGGAGTAAATGAATGGCTCCATCGTGGCTTTGCATGAGCATTTCGGCGATGCCTGCGGTGCAGCCGAAGTTACCGTCGATCTGGAATGGCGGGTGGGCATCGAAAAGATTGGTGTAGGTTCCGCCGCCACCCTTCTTTCCCGGGGCATTGACAGGCGAAAGCTGATCGGTAATGAGCTTGTAAGCACGGTTTCCGTCGAGCAGGCGGGCCCACCAGTTCACCTTCCAGCCCATCGACCAGCCGGTAGAAACATCGCCGCGGTGTTCGAGCGAAGTCCGGGCCGCGCTGAAAAGCTCCGGCGTGCGGTAGGCCGAAAGCTGATGTGACGGGTACAAGCCATATAAATGCGAAATATGGCGATGCTTGTCTTCCGGGCTATCCAGGTCTTCGAGCCATTCCTGCAACTGCCCGAACTTCCCGACCTGCATCGGGGGCAATTGCGCGCGTTTGGTTTTCAATGTATTTACAAAATCCGCATCCGTCCCCAATGCCTCTGCGGCGCGGATGGTGGCTGTAAAAATGTCGTACACGATCTGATTATCCATCGTGTTCCCAGCCCCGATCGTCGTTTTCGGACGGATCGCCGGTGCATTCTCCGGCGACATACCCGGTACTACTACCAGCCATTGATGCGTGGGCTCGGGGACCAGAAAATCGACAAAGAACTGCGCGGAGCCCTTCAAAGCCGGATACACCGATTTCAGGTATTCCTTATCGCCCGAATAGCAATATTTTTCCCACAAATGCGTGCTCAGCCACGCACCGCCCATCGGCCACATGGCGTAGAAAATCGGGTCTACCGGGCCGGTAATGCGCCACAAATCGGTGTTATGGTGGGCCAGCCAGCCCTTTGCACCGTACATGACACGTGCCGTTTCCTGCCCCGTCACCGACAGCTCCTTCACCATTTGTACCAATGGCTCATGCAGTTCCGTCAGGTTGGTCACCTCGGCGGGCCAGTAATTCATTTCGGTATTAATGTTGATGGTATATTTGCTGCCCCACGGCGGACTCATTTGCTGGTTCCAGATGCCCTGCAAATTGGCCGGCTGGCCCACAGGCATCCCGTTGCCACCCGGCTGCGAAGATGATATCAGCAGATACCGCCCGAACTGAAAATACAGCGCTACCAGTTGCGGATCGTATCCCGACGCGAACTTTACAATACGCTCATCGGTAGGCCATTTCGCCGCCTCCGACGTTCCCAAATCGAGTTTTACACGGTTGAAATAATGCTGGTAAGCTGCGATGTGGCTTTTGAGAACGCTCGCAAACGGCTTGGCCGCTGCTTTGCCCAGATATTGATCCGCTTTGGCCCGCGGATCGGCCGTCAGCGTTTTGTAATCCACAAAATTGGTGGCAATGGAAATGTAAATCGTAGCCGCATTCGCCTTGCTAACCGTCAGCGAAGTATCCCCCGCGCTCAACTGCCCGCCCTCGGGCGCCACCAGCACATGCGCACGAAACGCTACCTGTCCCTTAATTCCCTCCTTATCCCCGCTGGTTCCTGCAAAAGTCATCCTTCCTCCATTCTCAATCCTCCGTTCTCCCTTCTGAGGACTATTCAGGAATGAAGTGAATGTCAGCTTCCCCGGCTTATCGGCCGTGAGGCGGATCGCGATGACCTGGTCGGGCACGGAGGCGATCACCTGCCGCGTATATTTCACACCGTCGACCGTGTAGGAAGTAGTGGTAACCGCTTGCTCAATGTCCAGTTCACGGTAGTAATCCGTAAATTTTTCATGGCCGGGGAAATCGATATTAAGGTTACCGACGGGCTGGTACATCATCCCGTTCGTCGTTTTCGACTCGATTTTCTCGGCGGCGAGTTTAGCTGCTTCGTCATTTTTTCCTGCGAAAATCAGCTTGCGCACCTCGGGCAATGCGGCGAGGGCATTGGGGTTGTCGTTCCGGTTGGGGCCACCTGCCCATACCGTCGATTCGTTGAGTTTGAGGACCTCTCTTTCGGGATTACCATACACCATTGCACCCAGCCGTCCATTCCCGACCGGCAATGCGTCGGTCCAGGTATTTCCGGCTGGTTTTTTATACCAGAGCTTCAATGCACCCGGCGTGGCGACGCCCGGCGCCTGTGCAAAAGATTGATTGGTAAAAACAAAAAGGGTCAGGCTTAGGAATAGGTGTCTCATGCAAAATTTGTTCTTGTCCATTGCGTTAAGAGGACAAAAACGGGGATTTTTAATGCTTTGGGGTTGTTAAAGTTTGATTAACCCGGAATGTCTGTGGCGCCTATGCAGCATAGGTAGCTTCTGGTTATCCCGGCAAAACGAAGGGCAAATTAACCGCGCGGGATTAACAGGGGGATTAATAAAAGCTTAATGAGGCAGGGAAATTTGAAAAAGGTTGATCTAATCCAATATTTTGCCGGTAACATCAGGATCGGCATTCAAATATGCTTCACTCACCACTGAAAAAAAGGTGTTATCCACGTGCATTAAAATCGATGTATGCTTGGTTTTCCCTTCGAACACCACATCCTTATCCAGTTTGATCACGCCGCTATCCCGTTGGAGCAGATACCAGCCATTAAACTTGCGGCGACGACTCATTTGCTTTTTGTCATCGTCATCGCATACAAATGTGAGAATACTATTGCGGTTCAGTTCAAAATGCGCTTTGATGATTTTTGCCAGCGTATCCATCACACGCGGGTCGCGCCGGCCAGTACAGCTTGACCAAAATCCAAATGTGTAGATTTCATCGGAAAGTTGCGGAAGCAGTGGAAACCACGAAGAGTCAAGCGCAAAGTAGACTGTAAAATCTACGTCGTGGTCAGTGTCAAAGTGGTAAGTTCCCGAAGCGGGATTGTGAAAATAGCTATAAGGTCTTAACAAATTTGATCCCACGTGCATTCAACTCCTGGATAGTGATTTCACCTCTGAAATAGGCGTTGATCGACTCTTTTGTACTTAGAGCCTGACCAACAATGCGCCGAAACTGAACTTTCGTCGCAATTACCTTTTGAGGAATATCCATATCTGTTGACTGTGAGTCTTTCATAGTATTCAATCCTTACATTCAAA
>CAMLNK010000263.1 GCA_946481035.1 uncultured Dyadobacter sp.
TGCTCCCCGAACACGAACCGGGACAGCTCACCGGCAGTCTATCCCCTACCGGTCCTTAACCCTGATCACCAACTTCAATCCCGACCATACCGCATCGACCGCGCACACCTTCACATCCACCAGGCCGATAGACAAGGCAAGCTCACGGATCACGTCTTCGGTAACGTCGGTGGGCACTTTGGATGCTTTTTTGGGCCAGGAAACCCAAATCATGCCATTGGAGACGATTTCTGTTTTCAATGCGGGCAACATCTTTCCAAGCTCACAGGCATGTTGGGTGAAATAATGGACGAAATCGATTCCTAAGGCGGGCTCTTCGAAAAACTCGGTATCAGCCGGAAGCGGATCGATCAGATCGAAGTAATGCGCGGGCGGATTGATAAGCCGGATTTTAAAGCCGGGTTTAATTCCCAGCTTCTTGCTCAGTGCCGCATTCGAGTAACCTGCCTGTCCGCTCATCGTGTAAGTGAATGGTGTAAAATGGTAAGTTATCAAATCATCCGTTATTTTTACCCATTCACCTTTCGCTGACCTCCAATACGAACGCATGATCACCAACGACGCCGTCGTTCTCGGCCTTTTAATGCTTATTCTTGCCGGCATCTTTTACACCGCCGCCCAGCCCGGCTTCAAACGGTTTTACGCGGTCATCCCGCCCCTCTTGCTTTGCTACTTCATCCCGGGAGTGCTCAATTCGTTGGGCATAATCAATGGTACCAGCTCGCAGCTTTACCCGGTGGTTTCCAAATACTTCCTCCCGGCCTGTCTGGTGCTTTTCACAGTTGGAATGGATTGGAAGTCGCTCGCCCGGCTGGGCCCGAAAGCACTGGCGGCCATGCTGATAGGAACTGCGGGCATTATGATCGGCGGTCCGGTGGCATTATGGATTGTCGGCACGATCAGCCCGCAAACCGTAGCGGGCCAGGGCGCCGATGCGGTTTGGCGGGGGCTGGCCACCATAGCCGGCAGCTGGATTGGCGGCGGGGCTAACCAAACCGCGCTGCGTGAAGTGTTTCACCCCAGCGATGCGCTTTTCTCTCAAATGGTGGCAGTCGATGTGCTGATAGCCGAGCTTTGGATGGCCGCCCTGATCTACGGTGCAGGCATTGCCTCACGCGTGGACGGCTTCCTGGGTGCAGACAGCGGCGCGGTGCAGCAGGTCAAAGAGCATTTGGATTCCGAGCAGAAAGCTAACGAGCAAAATCCGGCGCTGCGCGACTATATTTTCCTGGCAGCGGCCGGTTTCGGCGCAACAGGCATCGCGCACGGCCTGGCCGAAATAATCACACCTTATCTTGCCCAAAACTACCCTGCGCTTGAAAAGTACAGCCTTACCTCCAATTTTTTCTGGGTTATCAGCATCGCTACTTTGATAGGCATAGCCCTGTCGCTGACCCCTGTGCGCAGGCTCGAATATTACGGCGCGTCGCGGCTTGGCTCGGTATTCCTTTATGTGCTGGTAGCGACCATCGGAATGCAGATGGACCTTGGGGCAGTAGCCGGTAACCCGGGCCTGTTTGCCATTGGCTTGATTTGGATCTTAATTCACGGCATTATCCTTGTCATCGCCTGCAAATGGCTAAAAATACCCTTCTTTTTTCTGGCTGTGGGAAGCCAGGCCAATGTGGGCGGCTCGGCTTCCGCTTCGGTGGTCGCCGCAGCGTTTCATCCTTCACTGGCGCCTGTGGGTGTGCTGCTGGCAATTTTAGGTTACGCGATCGGAACTTATGGAGGGTATTTGACTGCTTTAATGATGCAATGGATCAGCACCTAAACATCGATTGAGATGGAAGACAACAGCAAACTCGATAAAATCATCGAAGCGCGGATGAAATTGAAAGCCCGCTTCGAACAACAAATGGCCAGTACGCCCTCGGTTTCCGATGCCAGGCCCATGGGAAGCGGGCCGGCTAACCGTCACGGAATGCCGCAACTACCCATAGGCCAGACCGAAACGGCCAAATGGCCGGTTCTCGACCTGGGTTTCAAACCCGATGTGCCGCTCAGCAAATGGAAACTGATTGTCGATGGAGAGGTCGAATCGCCCGTTACCCTTACCTGGGATGATTTCATGGCTCTGCCTCAAACCAGCGATGTAAGCGACTTTCACTGCGTGACCACCTGGTCGCGGATGGATGTGCCCTGGGTAGGCGTGCGTCTGGCCGATATTGCCGCATTGGTTATGCCCAAGCCGACCGCTACCCACCTGCTTTGCCACGGTTATGACAAATACACCACTAACCTTTCGCTGGAAGAAGCGTTGAAAGAGGACGTGCTGCTGGTGCATACTGCCGACGGCAAACCACTCGAACGCGACCATGGCGGCCCGGTGCGCATGATCACCCCGCAGCTTTATGCCTGGAAAGGCAGCAAATGGATCAGCCGCATTCAGTTTTTACCTAAAAACCAGCTTGGGTTCTGGGAGCTCAGAGGATATTCCAATACAGCCTATCCCTGGCGCAACGACCGGTATAGCTAATCATTAAAACGGCCATGCACAAGCCTGATGAAAGTTATCGCGAAAGGCGGATAGCAGTTCCCGCCGAATTTGAGCAGGTGATCACCTACTTTTATTCGGCTGTTAATGATACCGGCAGTGATATTACCAAAATACTGGTTCCCAGCTTTCAGACCATTATGGTATTCAGCTTCGGAGCTCCCATCAGCTTTAATTCCCAGGGCGAAGAACTTGCCCTTGATCAATGCCTTGTGCTGGGCCCGATTAAGCAGCCCATCGAGTATACGCTGCCCGATGCGGCCGATCTACTGGTTGTTAACTTCAAAGATGATGCATTTTACCGCTTTTTCGGCCCGGCCCTGATCTCGGGCTTAGTGGTGGCGCACCCCGATGAGCTGCTGCAACAGAATTGCTTTATGCAGCTATGGCTGGCTCTGAAAGCGGAATCAATCGACCGGCGGACCGCGCTGTTACTTGATTTTTGCAAACCTTATCTGAAATGCCGCGATGCCTTGTTTGAGGGCATTTCCAGCGAAACATCCGATTACCGGGTGATAAGCCCTATCAAGGCAGTCGCTCAGAAAACCGGGCAAAGCGAGCGTAACATCCAGCTGAACCATAAAAAGTACCTGGGATACACCGCCAAGGAAAGAGCGCGTTTTGAAAGATTCCTGAAAGCAATGCAGCTACTGCAAAATCCTGCCGAAAAAGTAGACTGGCTCCAAATCGTGCAGGCAAGTGGCTATTACGATCAAAGCCAGCTTATTCACGATTTCAAACACTACCTAAACCTGAGTCCGAGCCGCTATATCAAATTTCAGAACGAAATCTGCCGGGTTGAGCTGTAATGATGAAAGGTTTCCTACATGCTTCGCATCAGGGACAAATGCAGTTTGTGCGCCTTCACCATTTCCAGCCCGTCTTTGAAACTCATCCCTGTCGTACCATTGCGCGCATTTTCAATGCTGATCTGACAAAGTATTTTCCAATGCCGGTAAATTTCTTTCCACGCGAAGCCTAGCGAGTGGCCCGGGTCGTAAATGTGTGTGGGTTCGCTGGCCGCGCCGTTCAGCTCGATAACCGAAAAATGCCGGCCCGCTTGGAGCTCTTGCCAACTTTTGAAACGGATATCAAGCCTACCGAAGTAGAAACCCGGTATCGAGCCGCAAAGCGCGTCGATCACCCGCGTAAGATCGGGAGTAATGCGGTGGCTCAAATCCAGGAACATAGCACCCCGGCTGTGGTTGCCGTAAGGAACCAGGCTTACTTTTTCCCCCGCGGAAGGGATATCCCTCATTTTTTCGCCCAGAATGCTAAAAAGGGCCGGAAGTTGCAGAATGGCGCGGTCGTCCCGCATGATCAGCGATAGGATATCTGAGCTGCCATCGCCGGTAACACTCAAAAGCTCTTTTCCGACAATTCCTGAAATTTGCCCGCTACTGCTGCCAGGCATACGGTAGTAAAATATGCCTGCTTCGTTGGGGTAATCGATATAGGGCTGCAAAAGGAAATCAACCTGGCTGCGAAGCCGGTAATCTTCCAGTTCTTTTGCGTTGTCCAAAAGCTTAACCTGAACCCCGCGCTCGCCAACATCCGGTTTGGCAATCAGCGGATATTTCAAGGAAGCATTATCCAGCAGCGATTGTACTTTTTCTTTTGGGCAACCCGTTTTGATGAGCAACGTTTCGGGGTAGGAGCCCTTGGGCAAAAGCGAATAAATCCTGCTCTTACACTCCCCTGCAAACCCTGCATACCGCATCGACGGATTGGCCGCACCGAAAAAGCAGATCGACCGCGCCTTCATGCTCAGCCACAACCAAGCGGGTAGCAGCGGCAAATAGACCAACGCCAATGGCCAGTATTCCCAGCTTCGTGCGCGGATAAGAAACCGTTTGATCTGCCAGCGGAAGCTGTTGAATGCGCTAGGTACCTGGACGGGCCCGGATTCCGGGCGGGCTATAAAGGTTTTTTCTGCACGAAGATCGCGGTAATGCACGGTGGGTTCCTGGCAGGTAAAATCGATTGAAGTGACGCTTACCGTGGCGATCTCGCAGCGATGCGCATTAAAACTGTCACTGGCATCGAAGCGGATATCACTTTGAAGGTGAAAATCAAAAATGCTGTTCGCGTTGATGGCGGTTTGGCCGTACCACTGTTGCAGCCGCCGCGCACGGACCTGCTGTGCTTCCTGGTTGTACAATGTGGCCGAGGCCCAGATATGTGGCTTTTGGGCATCGAGCTCGCTGCGGTGCTTTTCGCTGCCATCCCAGGTACAGCGTAGTAGCCGGCCATTTGTTAACAGGATGAGCGTAAAAGGCTCAATGGCTTCCAGGGACATCGCTTCAAAATAGTCGACCGGAGAGCGGCTTTCGATGATTTCAAGCATAATCAATCCCCGGCTCCGGCGGTAAGTTGCTTTGCGCTCATGGTTCGTAAAACCTCCGTTGAGCAGCACCGCGGCATCGCTGCGGCCTTTCAATGCGATCCAGGTTCCGCCTGCCTGGGCATCTTTCGGGTAGGTGAGCGCGCTGCCTGAGTACCGCCTCACAGGCGGCTCGGCAGGCGCACGATCGACGTGTTCGTCCCGGTTGGAGGTCAGAAACGCGCCATTCGGGGTTGGAATATAGGTTACGGTGCACATTCTGCCTGGCGGTATCTGATGGTGGAACTGGCTACTCCGAAATTCTCGGGCAATTGCAAGACAGTAAGTGCCCCGATCCCGATTTTCATTAATGCCATGTGGTGCACTGCATGTTCGAGATTATAGACCAGCTCCCGTTCATAGTTGGTGGCAACCACCAGGCCGGTATCGCTCGCCTCAGCGGCGGCGGTCAATACCAATACTTTATTTTCTTTGACTAATTTACCCGCAATTGCGCGCAGCTTCGCAAGGGCGATCTCACGCTGTTCTTCAATCGCCTTCTCGCGTCTGCGGGCGTCGTAGTTTACGATGCCGGTCTGGTAACCGCGATCGAGCTCGATAAAGAACTCGATCACATGCCGAACATGCCCGCCCAGTGAGGCGCCCGATAATACGGGCAAACTCCGCCTATACTGCGCGTCGGTCAATGCATCCAGCATCATGCCGATCTGCGTCAGCAGTATTTCAATGGATTTTGTTAGTTGCCTGTTCATGTCGTTGTTTTGAAATAATGGACAACAATGCCCTTTTTAAAGGATTGGGCTTACGCATTAATCATGGGACCTTATTCCCGAAATGGTGCTGCGGTGCTGGTATAACAGCACCAGGCAGGCGATGAGAACGACCAATGCCATAACAAAAAGCTTGCCCGAGTCGTTTAGCACCACAATGCCCAGACGCGTCAGGTGCATGAAAACCGCGCCGGTCATCACGCCGATGCCGATCAGCGCTCCGTATGCCGTCGTACGGGGAATCAGAATCAGTATCGAAGCTATCAGCTCCAATACGCCTACGAATATACGTCCCCAGGGTTCCATTCCGACCGTCGAAAAGATATAGACGGATTCGGGCGCCGCCGAAAATTTGAAAAGGAGCGTTTGCAGCATAATGCCGGCGGCTATCAGCCGCAGCGTCCATGCCAATCCCGGATGTGTTTGCGGGTTCATTACTCTTTGTTTTTGATTAATGGCCATTGTGTTATGAAGGTTTTACTCGACAAACTTCATCCAGTTGCGGTCGGCCTGCGTTTTCAGGCGCGCTTCATCCTGGTTCCAGCTTTTGAGAGTGTTGTTGAAATATTTATTGTAAAAAAGATAAAGCTTGCCGTCCA
>CAMLNK010000264.1 GCA_946481035.1 uncultured Dyadobacter sp.
GTGTCCGGGTCGAGGGGGTCGAAATGCGGCTTCACATTCCGCCGGTCGTAACTTACAAATAATGGTATCTGGAAACCCCAGTTGGCAGGCAGCAATTTATCCAAAGCAATGTTGGAAGAGAATCCATACTCGGAAGTAAAGTTCCGTGTGCGTTCGCCGATACGCTGCTGCACGGTACCGAAACCGAATGTCTCGATCCGGCCCGATGCGGTTAATGTCGCAAAGTCGGCCAGTTTCGCATTCAGCTGCGCGATGGCCGCCATACCGCCGGTATCGTCGAACCCTTCCACGTGCATTTCATCCACCCATATACAGAACGTCTTTGCCCGCTCGTCCACCGATTTAGGATTTCGCATACCGATCATCATCACCTTCACGGCACTCAAATCCGGGTTACCAACCACGGTCAGTTTGTATCGCCTGTCGGAGCTCAGAACGGTAAAAGGTACACTCAGGTTTTTGTCGATTTGGCGGTTACGCTGCGCTTTGGCGTCGATCAGGTCTGCTAATGCAATGTTGAGTTCATTGCCTTCCGGCCAGATCTCTTCTCGTGATTTAGGTCCCGGACCAGTCGATTTCAAGGACGACAGGTCAATCTCGTAATAGTTTTGCGTAAGGTCGGTACCGATGCGCATGAATGCGCCTACCATGTTATCCTCGTTCTGCTCGTTCTGCATGTGCACGTACATACGCAAGCGCTTGCGGAAAAGCAGGTCGAGGTTCACATTTTTGAAAACGGCGCGAGAATCTCCGTCGCGAAGGTCGGTCACGCAAAGGCTCATGGATTGCTCGTTGAGCAACAGCGGCGGACGTTGGGTATTGTCCTGGTCGCGTATCCAGCCCGGAGGAATATCGTATTTATATTTATCGTTGTTGGCCTGGCTGTTTTCTTCAATACTCACAGTACCAACCGTGAATTTCGCATCATAAGGCTCCGGAACCTCCTGCAATCCGGGCGCATCGAGGTTGTAGGTATATTTCCGATATTGCTGACCTACCATTTGCAGCTGCGCAAAACGCAGTACAACAGGCTGCTGGAAATCTGTCAGGTACATCCGCATGAAACGGATCGACTTAAAACCATTCATGCTTCCCACCATTCCCGAAAACTCCTTGATAGGAACGCGGAAAAGGTACCAGGTCTGTTTATCGGCGGTGTTTACTGTTTTATCAACAATATAACCATTCCCTACCGCCAGCTGTCCCGGTTTCAGATCGATTTCGTATTCGTAATAAGATTCGTTGTCGTTAATCGTGTTGTCGACGTTCATATCCTCGCCATCAGGAATGTTGGTCGATGCAGGAGTTACATCCACAGAACGCCCCTGGCTTTCGGGCGAGTTGTTCTCCATCCCGATGTAATTTTTGTAGCGTTCGAGCACTTTCATATCTGCACTGTCGAGCTCGGCTCCGAGGAAGAACTTGAAATCATCACCGGAAGGGTCGGCCAGGATTTTCGCGCGTGCTTCGGCCGTGAGGTTAGCGGGAAGGCGATCAATGAAGTTTTTGAAGAAAGCACGCTCTTCTTCGTTGGTCAAACCATCCAGACCGACGTCCTGCTTCTGGCGCGCACCATCCTCATTGCTGAATGCATTAATCAGATATTGCGATTTGGTAGCATAGCCCCAGGCCGTAGAATCTACATTTACACCCACTTGCTTAGGTACGAGCGGCAAGCCGTTTTCGAAGTTATAGCGCTCATCGGGGATTACATCTTCTGAAATATCCCCGAGGTTGAATACCAGTTTTCCACCAGTTGTATTCGGCTTTTCATCAAAACCATCCTTGATCACACTGTTTGTAGTGCCGTCATTAATAAACGGATCCAGCATCCAGAACTCAATACTTTCGATGTTCGCATTATCAAAGTCGTTATCCGAAGTAATGGCACGGCTTAGCGCCCCGAAGTTGCCTTTCGGGTTTTTCATACGACCATCCGGGTTGAGGTCGGTATTGTAGTTGTACATTCCACGCTCTGCCGGATAGTAGGCAATATCCAGCACTTGTTGCGGGTAAGTTACCAACCCGGCAATGGCGCGGTTCGGGAAAATCTCATTCGGGAGATAGAGCCGCTCATAGTAATTCTTGCGGTCCGCATCGTCGATATTGGCTGGCGGCTGATACCCTCCGCCCAGGCCCTGCGCACCACCGAAGATGTTATCGACGGTATATGCCGAAATCTTGGCACGCTTATATCCATAACTCAGGTTCTTTCCGTCAAATCCATTCCTGAACTTACCAGGAACCGCTGCCAGGCGCCATTTCTGCGGCTGACGTGCCAGATCGTAAACCGTACGCGCCGCTTCGAAGTCGTCCACGAGTGAGCGGTTGTTCACATCCTTGGAAACACCGGGGAGCAATTTGGCAAATTCCCCTTTGAACTGGATCGACGACATTTCCTTGGTTTGGATAAGCGGCAATGCATCCAGCCATTTGGTCAGGAACGGTGCATCCTTGCGGAAATTGACATCGAAGCCGAGCATAGTGTTGTTCACAGGCTCGTTACCAATGGAAACCCTCGAAAGGAAACCGGCGGTACGTTCCTTGTATTTCATTGCGGTAAGGCCGACACTCAGGTTGCGGTTTACAACATAGTCAAGACGCGTTCCTACCAAAGTCCTGATCTGGTTCTGGAACATATCCGGGCGCTCATATTCGATCACGATCTCACGTCCGGAAGCGAGCACGCTCGAATTCAGGATCCTTACACGGCCAATCTGTGCTTCCACGATATAATCCGAGCCCGGAGCAAGCGGTACGCCGCCGGAAGTTACAGTTACTGAGGTTTCGAGCACCCCGAATGGCAGCTGCACCTCGGCCCCGCCGCTCGATTGGTAGGCACCTTTAATATAAAACTTGTTTCGCTCCGAGACCTGCTGCGCATCGATCATCGTCGTGCGGTACAGCTCGTTGAACACATATTTGTTGCGATAAACATCTTCGCCCGGGCCAAACTTCCTGGAAAGGTTGCTACCGAACGGTTCCAGCACCGGGAAGATAATGCGGCCCGTTTTGCTGTCCATCGTGATCCCATCCACAAAGTCGAAGTTACCGTCGGGTTGCAGGTCGTTGACGGGGTTCAGGCGGTCGAGGCCGGAGAGGCGGATCAGCGGGATATTGGCAATGCTACTTTCCTGCAAGTTAGGGTTATCGATACCGGTCTGGTCATCTTTGTAAATAACCCTCAACTGGAACCCTTGCTTGTCGATCTGGCTTGTACCGAGCGAATAGATGTTTTTCATCATCAAATCCCACATCGGCAGCTTGGTATTGTTGCGGATGGTCGATGATTTCAGCAATTTCAGCGCGATTACTTCATCGTCTTTTCTGGCCTGGTAATCCTCGGTCAGCTCCCCTACCTTGAAAGCACGGCCATTCAGGGTATATTCATAAGAAACCGCAAGGACTTCGTCGTTGCGGAGCGCATTAGTCAGGGAGATATAACCCAGCTGCGGGTGGAATGTATAGTCACGATCTACGATCAGTCGTTTAGCGCCGCGGAGCAATTCATAATCAATTGTCTTTTCGAAGCCGAAACCCGAAATGGCGGTATTGGTATTGTCGACCTGGCGGAAAGCGGGATTGTCGCTCAGCTTTTTGTAAAGGCCATTGGCGTCGTTGCTGGCCGGCGACGTGGAGCGCACGGGCTGCAAGTTGGGGTTACCGGCACGGTAAGGTGCGGGCTCGCCCAAATCGGCGAAACCGGCTATATTCCGTAGCGATTCGGTAGTGGTTGTACGGTTTGTCACATACACTTCAAGGCGCGTTACCGTCACACCCGAGGTGATGGTCGGCGTGTTTTGCAGCGAGCTTTCGTAAATGTTCCGGAAATATTGCGAAAGGAAAAAGTTACGGTTCTCGTCGTAGGTATCAGCCCGGAGTTCAAAATCCCGGCTTTGCGCACCGCCGCGCAGGGTTATCCGCTCTTTGCTGGATTTCTGCTGGGAAGCAACAAAAGTGGCGCTCAGCCGTCCGAATTGGAACTCCGTTTTCAAACCAAACAAATTCTGAACACCCGGGATCAGCTGGCTGTTAATGGCCCAGTTGATATTACCCGCTTCTATTTTGCGGATAAAACTTTCTTCCGGGTTTTTATAGTTCAACTTGATCGCATTCTCGAAGTTGAAGTTGGCTTTGGTATCGAAGTTGGTCTGAAATCCGAGCTGGTCGCCGAGCTTGGCGTCGAAGTTGATATTGATCTGCTCGTTGAAAATGAACTGGGTATTCTTCCGCTGGCGGATCGGGATGGCCGGGTTGTCGAGGAACTGGTGCATCAGCCCGAGGTCGAGCGATACGAAACCGGTAGGCTTGAAATTCACAAAATCATCCCCGAGCAATTTGGTCAGCCCCGGCGGAAGGTCCAGCTTGGGAAGCAACCCGCGGGCACCCATTGCGCTGTTGCCGTCCTGTCTGCCCGCATACTCGCGCAGAAGGCTTTTGAATGCACGGTCCTCCTGGATCTTGTCGTAGGTTTCGAGATCCATCCGCTCAGGATAGCGATAGTTCAATGTACCGCCGGGCGTCGTTACGCCGGGCGTCGCAACGCCGGGTGTCGCAACGCCGGGTGTCTGAATTTTCTCGGTCACCGCAACTTTCCCTGCACTGTCAAGCGTAATGTTGGTGGAGATATTGTTCGGCTCGCGCAGGTAGAATGGCGAACGCGGCCGCGGTTCTGTAATACGGTTGGAATAGTAATCTTTCCATCGCATGATCAGCTGGGAGCCCGACCTGTCGATGTTCTTCTTGGTGGTATCTTCTTTAAGCGTGTCTGCAAGTATGGCCCATTCCTGCGCCTGCTCCGAATATGGTTCACCCTTGCCGCCAGAAACGTTCACGAGTAACACCGCTCCGGCCGAAATGCTTAATACCTTAAAAAGAAATGAGTAAATCGTTGATGACAAGGTAATATACTTATTTAGAGAAGGTTGTATTTACAAACAAATCCATCAACACGATTATACGGTTGTAAAATTTTTCACCAAATATCATTGCAGTTCCGGTTAACGTAACGCCAGTTTGATCAGATTTTCAACGCTAATAGATTGCCCTTCACGCTTAATGATGGCATCCAGACTTTTCTCCGCCGTTGGTTTTGGAATACCCAAAGTAACGAGCGCAGCCAACGCTTCACTCCGAAGAGTGCTTGACGACGTCTCAGCAGATTTGGTACCTGTTGAAACGAGTTCTTCCTTTCGAATTTTGTCTCTTAGTTCGAGGATTACGCGTTGAGCAGTCTTGGACCCTATGCCTTTGATCGACTGGATCAGGCGCAGGTCTTCATCAATGATCCCTTGCCGGATTTCCGACGAGGAAAGAGAGGAAAGCATTACGAGCGCTGTCGACGGCCCGATCCCGGAAATGCTTGTCAGATCCAGGAAAAGCTTTTTTTCATCATTCCCCCAAAACCCGTAAAGGACGTGGGCATCTTCCCGTATATTGAGAAACGTTACCAGCTTGCACCGGGCACCAATGTCGGGGAGCGAAGTGTAGGTCTGTAATGAGATCCTGACCTCGTAACCTACTCCATTGACATCGATGATAGCGTACGCTGGGTCTTTATAAGTTACAATCCCGTTAACGTAGGCAATCATAAAAATAGTATGTGTATGTTGAAGCGTTAATTTCTAGGTAGAAATGATCAGTTTTTGGCCCGGCTTGATCGAGTTGCCCCTGATCTTGTTCCGTTTTTTCAACTGACCGATTTCCAGACCGTATCGCTGCGAAATAATCCATAATGTATCTCCTTTTTGTACGGTATGATAACGTTTCCGGGTATGACGCTGCTGCTTCGCTACTTGTTCCTCGTCATATTGCGGTTTCACTTTGGCTGCGATACGCGTAGCAGGTACAGTTTCTTTCACCTCTTTGTAAATCACCAGGCGCTGTCCCCTGCGGATATTGTTACGGCGAATGTGGTTCCACTTGCGAACGGAAGCTACCGATACGCCATATTTCCGCGCAATGCCGGCTACATTATCGCCCCGGCGGACGGTGTAGGATACGCGTTTGGTACGGCTGCGCTGAACCATGTCTTCTTCGCCATCTTCCTCATCATATCCTTCGTCGCCCGATACGTTCTGCACATTCGATGCGAGCACGTAGGGGAATGAGCCGTTGCCTCCCAATGAATCCGTTCTGGTACTGTCGGCTTTCGCGATCATTACACCGGAA
>CAMLNK010000265.1 GCA_946481035.1 uncultured Dyadobacter sp.
ATTCACCAGGTTGGTAATGAGGATACCGATCACGACCGTCAGCTGGTTGATCGCCACCATTCGTCCGCGCAAATGCGCCGGGGCGATTTCGGCAATGTAAACCGGCGACAGCATCGAAGCCATTCCCACACCAATTCCCGCCACAAAGCGGAAGGCGATAAATGCATTGCGATCGGGCGCGAGGGCCATGGCGATCGAGGAAATACCGAAAATTGCCGCTGCCAGCAGCAACCCCGGTCGGCGGCCGTAACGATCGGAAACCGAGCCGGCTACAATGCAACCCAGGATCGCGCCCAGGGCCAGGCTGCCCGTAGCAAAGCCTTCCCAATATACATCGAGGCCGAACTGCTCTTGCAAAAACGGCAGCGCACCGGCAATCACCGCGAAATCGAAGCCGAAAAGATAACCGCCCAGCGCGGAAATCAGGGAAATGCCGAGGATGTAGGAACTGTTGTATGCGGGGGCCTCATTCATAGGGTTCAAGGTCTGTATTTTTATGGGTAACTAAACAGGCGGAATGCGGTCAAAGCAGCGAGGTTCCGTCGGCTGTAACCACGTGGTAAACTTCCGTAATTTTGTCCATCTTTTGCAAATAGGCATCGCTGACACTGCCCACGACGTCGTCGACAAAGCCGTCGCGCACGAGGTTGATCGTGCACCCCCCGAAGCCTCCTCCTACCATACGCGCACCCGCCACCGCGGGGTGTGCAAGGGCGGCGCCCGCGAGGAAATCGAGCTCGGGGCAGCTTACTTCGTACGCCTGGCTCAGCCCGGTGTGGGTCGCATTCAGTTTAGAACCCAGCGCGGCGAGGTCGCCGTTTTCCAGATCGTCGCAGGCAGCGAGCAAACGCGCGTTTTCACCTACCACGTAGCTGCATCTTTGAAATACTTTCTCAGGCATCCGTCCTTCAAATGCAGCCAGCATTTCCGGCGTCACATCGCGCAGATCATTGATCGCCGGGTATTCAGTTTGCATTAGTAATACGCCTTCCTCGCATTCCTGCCGCCGGACATTGTATTCCGAAGACGCCAGCGAATGCTTCACATTGGAATTGAACAGCACCAGATTGTGCCCCTCCATTACCAGCGGCACATAGCGGTACTCGAGCGAGCGGCAATCGAGCAGGATCGCGTGGTCTTTTTTACCAAACATACTCGCAAACATGTCCATAATCCCGCAGCGCACGCCCGCAAAAGCATGCTCGGCCGCCTGCGCCATTTTCACCAGCTGCAACCGGTCGAAGCCCGCGCCGAACAATTCGTTCAGTCCAAAGGCAACAGCGCATTCGATGGCGGCTGAGGACGACAACCCTGCACCGGCCGGGATATTGCCCGTCATCACCAGCTCGAAACCCGGCAATGCGTGACCGGCTTTCTGAAACTGGTCGGCGACACCCAGAATGTAATCCGCCCAGGTGCCGGTGGGCGCGAGTGCGCCGGCATTGGCCGACATGCTTTCGTCATAATCAGCCGCATATAGGCGAATCACGTCATCCTCGCGCAGGCGGATGGCAATGTACACCGCCTGACTGATCGCCGCCGGCAGTACAAAGCCATTGTTGTAATCGGTATGCTCGCCGATGAGGTTGATCCGGCCCGGCGAGCGGACGATCAGGTCCGGCGTGCCTTCGAAGGCGCTTTCAAAAAGCCGGGTCAGATCGTTTCTGGAAAAGGTATGCATAAGATTTTAAATCAATTACTGTGATATGGAAGCAGCGTCGCCGGATACGACTATGCCTGTCAACGCTTCGAAAAATGGCCACATTTGCAGGTAGGCGGCTGCCGCCTGATGATTGGCATTAACCGAAACCACCTCTTCCAGCAATGCTTTGGCCGCATCATATTCGCCCAGGCCGAGGTAGCCCAGCCCTTTCAAATACAGGCAATGTACCCGGTTACGTAAGTCGAGATCGGCGTCGAAAACGAGCATATCGGGCAGCGATACGGCGAAATAATCGATACGGATGTTGTCGTTCAAATGGGCATCAGCAAACTGTACAAAACGCTCGAAGATCGTCCGGGCCTTTTCGGGTGCATTCAATTTCAGCCAGGCGAGTCCCTGGTAGAAAATCTTGTCGGGCTGCTGGTCATTGTAATAAATAGCCTGAACCGGCACGCTGATACCGACTGTGGCTTTTTGGAAGCAGGCTGCGGCTTGCTCGTCCTGCTGCAAACCGGCGTGCGCCAGGGCCGTCAGGTAATCGATATCGTTTTCCTGCGTGCCGTAAATTTTCCCCTCGCCCAGGTTTTCCGGGTAAATGCGGGTCGCATTCAATAATGCCAATGCACTTTCAAACTCCTGTGCGTCAATGGCTTGCTTGGCAAGTTCGAGATGGCATAGCAGAAACTGGCCCAGCACTTTACCTTCGCCGCCTTCCCACGGGTGAAATTTCCGGGTGGCGAGCATGGTTTTGGCTTCCTCGTAGCGGAATAAGCTGTTCAGCAACGTCACGCGTTCGAGGTACAGATCATCGCGATCATTCACCAGCGCAGGATACTGGTCGAGCAATGCAAGACGTTCCCCGGCCGGTTTGTTCAGGATTTTGTACAATTGGTCGAGCTCCATGAGCACGCGGGCATCCGTATTGTCGAGTTCAAATGCTTTTTCGAGCAATGCAAGCGCCTCCTGTTTTTTATCCAACTTATTATAATAGGCTAGTGAAAGGTTGCGGTAGGGCGTCGCGCAGATTGGTGAAAGACGAATAGCGGCTTCCCAGGCGGCAATCGCCTCGGTATATTGCCGTTTGTCATACCATAAATTACCCAGCAGGTAATGCGCGTGGCCATCGGCAGGATTTGCCGCGATAGCGCTTTGCAGGATCGCCACCTCCTCTATTTTATTAGGAAAACAAAATGCCGGGCTCAATGCCGCAGCCTTTTTATAGTAACTCAATGCATTCCCGCGATCACCACCCTGCTCCGCAAACCAGCCAATATAGTAGGAAACCAACGGCGACACCTGACCATCCCCTGACAACTCCTGACCACCACCTGACAACTTCTGACCACCACCTGACAACTTCTGACCACCACCTGACAACTCCTGGCCATCATACATCGCCAAAACTTCCCGCGCCTCCGCATACATCCCCGCATGCGCATAAGCGAGCGCGAGTTCCTGGTAGTTCTGCAATGCACCGCGCATTCTTTCTTTCAGCGAAAGCAGCAGCGTCGCATCGTCGATATTTTGCGCTTTTTCGGACCAGTACCATTCCAGCAAGCACCCGAAATTGAACCGGTCGATACCGAGCGATTCGTGCGCCAGTTTCGCCGCGGCCGCATATTGCCCTGTTTTGCGCAGCAATGCGGTTTTCAAATGCCGAGCCGATGGGCTATGATAGTTACGGATTAATGATTTTTCGACCAGTTTCAACGCATCCGCCCATTTCCCCTGATGCGCCGCAATGCGGGCCAGGTACAGGAATGCACTATGCTGGAATGCGTCGTTCCAGGTAGCTTTAAAGAACGCGTCGTAAGCGGCCTTGTATTCCTGCTGGAAAAACAATGCTAACCCCAAATTGTAATGCGGCTCGCCGTCGTAAGGGTTCGGGTTGCGTTTTAGCAAGGTCGCTACGGCCTTCTCGAAATACGGCTTCGCCTTCGCAAACTGCCCGCGGCGAAGCAGTAAAAGGCCCATAGCATTGTTGCAGCGCACATCTTCCGGACTTCTCCGCAAACCTTCCTCATAATAGTCCTCCGGCCGGAAAGTGGCGTGGCGGTATTGTTCCAAATGCAGGCCGTTCAGGAAAAGGTCCTCGATTTGCTCAATATCCGCAGGCGCTTTCGCAGCGGTAGCCGCTTTCGGAATCTCCCTGTCGATGTCTTTCGCTTCGGGCTGCCAGCTGATGAGCTCATTGCCTTCGCGATCAGCAACGATCAGTTTCCAAAGCTCAGGTTGTGCAGTATCATCGGCTTCTACAACGGTTTCAAAAATAGCTGCCGGGGAAATGGTCGATGTGAATGCTGCTGCCTGCTCCCCGTTTTTAAGCAGTGTAATCGAAGCGTTTTCGTAGACAGCGGTTGCGTAAACTTTGATATACACCTCATTACCTACAAATTCCAGGTTCAATGCGGCTTCCTTGCCGGCATTTTTCACAACCCCGATTTTGGCATACGGCATGAAATATTGCTCGAAAGTCTTGCCCTCGTTCGGTTGCAGCCAGGAGAAATCGGGCTGGTTGTCGGTAAACATGCCGGTCATGAGCTCGATATACGGGCCGTCCTCGTCGGTAAGGTTACGGTCCCACGCGAAACCGAAGTCGCCATTGCCCCAGGTCCATTGCTTTTTGCCGGGCGACACATGGTGATCGGCCACGTGGAGCATGCCCCCCTGCGTATCGTGCTCGTAGCAGCCCATAAAGTCGTACTGCGACTGAATAGCCATATACGAAGTAGGCACCGGGATGTTTTTGTACCGCGAAATGTCCGTACCGGGAGCATAATCGACCTTATAATAAGTACCCGTCGCCACCGGAAAATCCGAAACGTCGCGCTTGCCGTGGTCGAAAACGGCAAATACATCGGGCGGGAATACCGATTGGTAATCGTCATTCACTTTCACGGCCGGGTTGGCCCACCACAGGAATGTCTGTGGAAAGGGCGTCGGGTTGAAGAGCCTGCCCTGGATTTCGAGGTACGCCTTGCCGGGGTAAAGCGTAAAACCAGCCATACCCTTCGTGCGGAACATGATCTCGGTCTCGTTTACCCAGACGGTCTTGCTGCCATCGGAATTCTCCTCAATCGAAAAATCCACCGGGCTGAAAGTGCTTGGACGGTGGTGCTGCGGCCAGTTGAATTCGATCCCGCCGGAGATCCACGGCCCGGCGAGCCCCACCAATGCGGGCTTCACGACCTGGTTATAGTAAACAAAGTCACGTTGCTGCACCTTGTCATATGCACGCTGAATGCGGCCGCCCAGCTCGGGCAGGATCATAATTTTGAGGTATTCGTTTTCGAGGAACACCGCATTGTATTCCTGTTCGGTTTTCTCGTCGGAAATCTTTTCGATCACCGGATGCGGGTACACCACCCCGCTGCTGCCCTGGTACACCCTCTTTTCGAGGAACATCGGGTTCTTCTCGGGCTTCCCCGCACGGTACGTCGGGATCGTTACCTTTTCGGTCCAGGCTGATACGTTCATAATTAATGTTGAATGAGTGAATGATTGAATGAGTGAATGAGTGAATGGGTGGGTGTTCAAATTTTGAATGACCGAATGATTGAATGACTGAATACTTTTTATTCAATCATTCGGTCATTCAGTCATTCAATCATTAATAATATTGCCGCGCTTTCGAACTCGTTGTACATCGTAAACTGCAAGCCGGTGGTCATCAGGTACTCGCCGGTGAAGGTTTTGCCTTCATAGGCGCCGAGGCGGGAGAATGTGGCTTTGTTGATTTCGGTGACTTTGTAGCGCGCGTCTTTTTTGAGGCCTTTGAGTTTAATAGCCGAGTTGTCGCCGTAGATAGATTTTTGTTGCAGGTAATTGAAAACCAATACACTATCCTGTTTCTCACTTACGTAAGAAATGGCCGCTCGGGCGTGTGTATAGGGTGATTGAAGCCGATAGAGATCGCCGTGCAGTACCACACCGCGAATCTCCTTATAAGTTTGAATCGCTTTTTTGGAAAACTCCTTTTCTTCCGGCGTCATCATGCCCGGCTGCAAATCCATTCCCAACTTGCCCGACATGGCTACGTCGAACCGGAATTTCAGGGGCGTCGTGCGGCCGGTCATGTGGTTGGGCGTAACGCTCACGTGCGAGGCCAGGCCGAGGGCCGGGTAAAAATGGTTAGCCCCCCATTGGATTTTGATGCGGTCGAGGGCGTCGGTATTGTCGCTGGGCCAGTACTCCTGGAAATACGGCATGGTACCGTAGTCCATCCGGCCGCCGCCTCCCGAGCATACCATCATCGTCACGTCGGGAAACTTCTTGCGGAAACGGTCGAGGACTTTCATCAGGCCCTGCGAATACTCGATAAAAATGTGCGATTGCCGGTCCTTCGGCAGGTAGGCCGAGCCGGGGTTGGTGAGATAGCGGTTGCAGTCCCATTTCAGGTAACTGATCCCCTTATTATCGGCCACTACCTTTTCCAGAACGCCATACACATAATCCTGCACAGCCGGGTTTGTCAGGTCGAGGATAAGCTGGTTACGTTGCAGGTC
>CAMLNK010000266.1 GCA_946481035.1 uncultured Dyadobacter sp.
GAGAAAAACCCGGTATTGTCGCAGGACCTCTCGTTGGCAGCCCTGTACCCGCAATTTTACAGTGGAAACAAGTTGAAAGCATTGGAAATCCTTACCAGCTGGACGGCAGAGGAAGGCGAAAAAAGCGATTTGTACCATAAAATACTGGGGCACTGGCTGCTGCAACTCGGATTGTACGACAAGGCGATCGAGGTGCTTTCCGTTGTGGAAGGTGTAGAAGGGACGATCGGGATGGCGGTAGCGAATGCATTATCGGATAAAAAAGAAGTAGCCGTGGTGTTGCTCGATAAGATCCGGGGCAAGGAGCAAAGCGCTGCATTAGAACAATTGAAGCAAACACTTTTCTCAGGCGCGCGGCCCAAATCGGTGACGGATTCGCTAGCTGCGATTGTTTCCAGATCACCTTCTGCACAAAATATTCAGAACGCGGTGCGGGCTAATCCGTTCGACGCACGCATTGTTTCGGCAGCATCGGAGTTTTACAGGGGTAAAAAGCAGGTGAAACAAGGCTATCAATTGGTGCTGGATGCATTGCGGTACAATGAATATGCCCCCGAACTCTGGGAACAATATGCGCTCCTGAGCCTCGACCAGGGCTTACTCGGGCAGGCCTCCGAAGGCGAAGAGAAGGTAAAACAGTACGCATTGCCTGCCGGTTATCAGCGATTTCTGACGCGCTATCAGCCGATGCGGGCACTTATCGAAAAACAAAGAGCGGAATTTTGATGATTTAATATTTTAGCCATCTCAAAAATTACACTTCACCAATGGCGGCTTTGTCCTGGAAATCCAATTTCACTGAAACGGAATGCCGGATTTTCCGGGGCAAAGTCATTGCCGGCATCCTGAAAACATCCCTTTGGAAATACGACGGCCGCGGCGAGCTCGACGGCCACATGCTCACATTCAGGTCCAAAGGGTTTTTCAGCTCGCACACCGAAATACGCGATATCGAAGGAAAGCGGCTACTGGGCGATATCGAATACAATTTGTTCCGAAGTAAGGCGTCGATCACCTTTGAAGGAATGCATTACGACTGGCGGCTCGAATCGTGGCTGCGTGGGAAATGGGTCGTCGGCAATGGCGAATCCCTGGCGCGCTTTGAATCTGCCGGGTTTTGGAAGCGGGAAGGGAACGTAATTAATGAAGATGTCCCGCCGCCGGTAATTCTGGCTTCATTCTTTGTACAAGCGTTTTTTCATAAAATTTCGTCCGCATCGTAACTCATAACGACTAAATTCCCAACTGAAAACCTGCATTCATGAAAATCATAGAAACCAGCGAGATCGCCAAGCGTTATGTAATGGGCAGCGAGATCATCCAGGCGCTTAAATCCGTTACGATTTCGGTTAATAAAGGGGAATATGTGGCGTTTATGGGGCCGTCGGGCTCAGGGAAGTCGACATTGATGAACATTATCGGCTGCCTCGACACGCCTACGACCGGGAAATACATCCTGAACAACAAGGATGTATCTGACATGACGGAGAACGAGCTGGCCGAGATCCGGAACAAGGAGATCGGTTTCGTGTTCCAGACATTTAACCTGCTTCCTCGTATGTCGTCACTGGATAATGTGGCCCTGCCGCTCATTTATGCCGGTTTGAGCAAAGCCGACAGAACGGAAAAGGCGATGCAATCCCTCAAAAACGTGGGTCTGGAAAATCGTGCGGGGCACAAGCCGAACGAGCTCTCGGGCGGGCAGCGCCAGCGCGTGGCCATTGCGCGTGCGCTCGTGAACGAACCGAGTATCCTGCTCGCCGACGAACCGACCGGTAACCTCGACTCCAAAACTTCTTACGAGATCATGGATCTCTTCGACCAGCTTTACAGCAAAGGCAATACGATCGTGATGGTAACCCACGAGGAAGACATCGCGCATTACGCGCACCGCGTCGTCCGCCTGCGCGATGGTCTCGTCGAGTCGGACACCATCAATCCGAATCCTACCAAGGTTAGTGCGTTGGTTTAGATGCCGATTTTGGCTAACTTTAATAAATTTCAAAAGGATTGTGCTATGAAAGGAGTTAGCTATCTGACGGATGAAGTGGGCCAAAAGAAGGCTGTCGTCATTGATCTGGACCTACTGAAACACCGCGAAAGCCTCGCGGACATTCTCGAAGACATAGAAGATGTCGTTGCGATCGAGGCCAGGAAGGATGAAGAGTCTGTGGATTGGGAATCGGCGCGGAAAGACTTGTTAGCCATGGATTGAGTTATGTACAAAGTCTCGATCAAAAATTCTGCATTGAAAGAGATTCAGCAGATTCCAAAGACTTTTAGAATTAAAATAATAGAAACAATAGACTCTCTGTCGGCGAATCCAAGGCCAAACGGCGTGAAGAAGCTTGAAAATTATACTAATAGTTATCGCGTCAGGGTGGGGCAATACCGCATTGTTTACGAAATCGAGGATCGTCAATTGCTTGTGGAGGTTGTCAAAGTAGGGAACCGTAAAGAAGTTTACAGAAACAAATAGTATAATTATCTTTGTAGCGGATAAAGGCCGATGGCCGAGAGAATCCGGATGAATGGCCCGATGAGGCGCATCATCCGGATTATTTTTATAGCAATATTATGAAGATCAATTTCAAGGACATTATCATATTTGAAGACGACGACTTTCTGGTGGTGAACAAACCGCCGCATCTGGCAACGCTCGATGAGCGTACGGCCGACCGTGGAGGAAGCGTGCTTCGTCTTGCCAAAGAATATAATCCTGAGTTACAAGCAGCCCACCGCCTGGATAAAGAGACTTCCGGTGCGCTGGCATTCGCTAAAAATCCTGCCGCATACCGGCATTTGGCAATGCAGTTTGAGCATAGGGAGGTTACCAAACGGTATCATGCGGTAGTAAACGGTATCCACGACCTGGAAGGGGTGTCGGTTTACCTGCCAATCCTGCCCCTGAAAAACGGAACAGCGGTGAAGATCGACCGTGCAGAAGGGAAGGAGGCGGAGACGATTTTCAACACTTTGCAGGTGTACCGTGGTTATACTTTAGTGGAATGTATCCCCATTACAGGGCGTATGCACCAGATCCGGGTACATTTGTCGTGCCTCAAAGCACCCATCGTGAACGACCCGCAATATGGCGGCGAGCCGATTTTCCTTTCAAGCCTGAAAAGGAAATTCAATCTGAAAAAGGATACGGAGGAACAGCCTCTTATTCAGCGTGTTGCGTTGCATGCGCGGTCGCTTTCCTTTGCGGTTATGAACGGCGAGGATATACGTGTGGAGGCGCCGTACCCGAAAGATTTCGAAGTGCTTGTGAAACAGCTCAATAAATTCGGGGTGTAATAGCATGGTTTTTGTTGAATGTTAAAAGTTGTGTACGTTTAAACCATCTTTTACCATTCAAAAAACCTAAAACTATGCGGGCACACACGTTACGACCTACCTCTTTCCTGCCACTGCTGTTTGCATTGGTAAGCTTAGCTGCCAGCGCGCAGACCGGCCGGAAAAACGACGTGATCATCAAGCGCGACAGTTCGCGCATTCAGGCGCTCATTACGCAAATGAGCTACGAAAAAATCAACTACCGCGACCTGGGCAAGGCCGACAGCGCCGCTACCTACATTTACCTCGACCAGGTAGCACGGGTGTTGCTGAAAAACGGCAAGACGATCAATGTGAAAGACTCCATCCCGCCGGGCCGTATCCCGCCGGATAGCGTCGGTCAGTATGCGGATATGAACAACCTGCCGACCGATCCTTTCGAGAAAAGCGTGGTGATGGCTAATTCAGACCAGCTGCGGGATAAATATGAGTATCACAACAATCGCGCGATCGATGGGAAAACGGGGGCGATCGTTTTCACTTCGGTAGCCGTTGCAACGTTGGTGTCGGGTATTATCGTGGCCAGTACGGGCGACAGCCCGGATAACAAGACCATCGGGACTTCGCTCGCGATAGCAGGCCCTGCGGTAGGTGTTGTTTTTGGGTTAATTGGTTTTAAAAACTATAAAATCCACAGCAAAAAGGCCGAAAAGATCAAGAATGAGCTGCAACGGCGGAATCAGCCGCTGACGACATTCAGCATTACGCCGCACGTCGATCCGTTCAATAAATCGGCGCGGTTGGGGCTGAGGTTGACTTTCTGATTGCGGTAAATTGATTACTTTCATAGGGTGAAATCAGTTACAAAAAGTAATTCCCAATGAAAGTAATTCTACCAAAGCTGAAAAATCAGCTTCTAGCCATGTTAATGCTGTTATTTGTCGTTCAGGCAAATGCACAAACGCCCCGAAAGGCGGATGTGATCAGGCTGCGCGACGAGTCCAAACTGGAAGTATTTATCCAGGAAGTGGACGATCAGGTTGTGAAGTACAAGAAGATAAGCGACCCGGAAGGGCCGCTTTTTTCCGTTAAAAAATCGGATATCGCATCGATCCGCTATGGGAACGGTGAAGAGGAAACGTTTGAGGCGACATTGGAAGTGCAGAACTACTATTCGCCCACGAAACCAGCCCCCGTTGCCCGGCCGCAGGAACCACGCCCCGCTGCCCGGAAACCCGCCAACGGACCGGTAAAACCGTCGGTTCAGTTCGCAGAGGATGTGAGAAGCTCATCCCCTGAACATTTGCGGAGCATGTACTCGTATTATAAGACGCGCTCGAAATCGGGGATGATCATGGGTATTGCAGGTACTTCCGTGGGCGCCATTGTGGCGGCAATCGGTACGGGCATTGTAGCCAGCGCGGTGGACGACAATGGCAACTACAAGAGCTACCAGGACGAACTCCGCGCGCGTAAGGGAGCATATATGATGCTCGGAGGCTTTGCCGGAGCGATCACATTTGGTAGCGTCGGGTTTGTGAAAGGAGGTAAGAACGGCGCCAAGGCCAGCCGTATCCGCCGGGAGCTGATCCGCCGCGGAGAGCCTCTGACGATCAGTATCAGGCCCTCATTCAACCCGTCGCAACGGGCCGGAAGCCTGACATTAGCATTGGATTTCTGAAACCAAAAACAAAAAAGCGGGCTCCGAATACCTCGGAGCCCGCTTTTTTATGACTTAAATTTCTTAGAATTTGAATGCGATACCCGCTTTCAATGGAGAGGCATTGTAACCAACTTCTGCAAATACGCCCATGTTTGGCTTGAAGTAGTAACGAGCTCCTGCGAATACACCAAAGAAAACTCCGCTTCCGTAGCCGTCATCGTAAACGCCTGACCAGCCGTCAGGATCGCTGAAAGAAGAAACGCGGTAACCCAATGAAGGACCTGCGTACAAATCAAGGTTATCCAGTTTCAGGAAGTGCTTGCCATAGTGGTAAGAACCTCTTGCTGCGATTGTGAAGAAGTTGTATCTCCACTTGTAACCCACGTAGCCGTAGTTCCAGGTTGTAAAGTCAGCCTGACCACCAACGCTGATGAAGTCGTGGACACCACCTTCGAATGAAGCACCTACACCGACGCCACCGCCGCCGTATGTACCGCCAAGGTTGATACCAGCATTTAACAATTTATCTCCTTTCTCAAATTGGGCGAACGCCTTCTCGGAAGCTGCGCTGAAAAGGGCGACAACAACCAGCATGAATAGAGTCTTTTTCATCGTAATAGATTATTTATTGTTAAAGAATAATGGCACAAATTAAAGCCTTTATTTCAATGCTTCAAAACTTGTGCCATTTATAGTTATTAACCGGAGATTGCTACTTTATAAGTGGTTCCGGCTTCTTCATTTAATCCAAAATCAGATGTGCTTGCGGAGCTTATCCTTAAAGACCTTTTTGAATTTGTCCAGTTTTGGTGCAATCACGAAGGCGCAATAGCCCTGGTCGGGATTGTTGGCAAAATAATTCTGATGGTAGTCTTCGGCAGGGTAAAACTTCTGGAATTTAGTGATTTCGGTTACAATCGGATTCGCGTAAGCGCCCGATTTGTCCAGTTCCGCCTTGGCCGTTTCCGCCAGCTGTTTCTGCTCGTCGGTATGGTAAAAAATGACTGAACGGTATTGCGTACCTACATCATTTCCCTGACGGTTGAGTGTGGTCGGGTCGTGGCTGCGGAAAAACGCTTCCAGCAGGTCGGCATAGCTGATCACCTTGGGATCATAGGTCACTTCCACACATTCGGCATGGCCGGTTGTGCCCGTGCATACGGCTTTATAATTCGGATTGGGGTCATGCCCGCCCGAGTAGCCCGAAACCACTTTCTT
>CAMLNK010000267.1 GCA_946481035.1 uncultured Dyadobacter sp.
AGGTAATATTGATTTTGGAATAGGGCAAAAGTTTGAGGCGGTTGAGGTATTCTTTAACAGGATATTTTTTCACTCCTTTGGCCGAACTCACCGCCACTGTGGCCTGCGGTTCGAACAGGCTCAGCGCTTGCTGTACCGCCTTGTTCTTCTCCTCCGATTTCAGGCTTTTGTCTCCGATAATGCGGAGGTAGGAAGTAAATTCGTCCACGCGGCGAATGCCCTTCGCGCTGTATTCCTTGTATTCGGCGTCGGTCAGTACCGGTTTGGACTGCTCTTTCGGCGGCGGCGGAACCTCTTTTTTGGCGACAGGCTGAGCCGGGTCGGGCTCTTTCTTTACTATTTCACGTTCCTTTTTCTCTATTTCCTTGTGTGCCAGTGCCAGCAGCGGTGCTACGTCCACCACATCCCGCAATATCTCGTGCCGACCGTCGCGGTAAATCACTGTCGCCACCTCTTCCTTGTTGATCGAAGCTGCATTTCCTTCCATCGTCAGGTAGTTGATCACGTCGTCGCTTTCGTAGGAAATGTTGCCGGTAATCACCGTCAGCGGGACGCTTTTAATGATAATATCCTGACTCACGTTCCGCGGGGGCGCTTTATAAAATGCTTCGATCTGCGTCTGTGCTTTGTTCGGGCTTTCATTCAATTCCGAGATCACCATGAATTGGCCGGCCGACCCGAATATGACCAGAAAACGTTTCCGGTGATAAATCCGCGGAATGCCGTCCGAGGCGATCCATTCCAGTTTGCTGTCCATGGCACGGCTGAGCTTGGCCTGGACGGGATTCCCGTTGTCGAGCCAGATCCGGTCCTGCGCCAATGCCTGAATAGCGAGCAGCGTCATCAAAAGGGTAAAGAGTTTCTTCATCATTTCATTAGTTTTCGTAAGTGATGAGGCTCATCGTGATGTCGTTGGCCGTCACGTCCTCGATCCGCCATTTCCCGAACCGGCCTTCCCCGGTTTTGAATGCGATCACGGTATTGTCCGTCACTGTGCTGAATACGTAGGTAATGCTCATACTACCGTAGTTCGTGATGCGCACGAGGTCGAGGTAGGTGAGTTTGTCGTAATCGGCAAGGTCCAGATTCGCGAATTGCAACTTATTCGCGGAATTGAGTTCGAGGACAGTTCCCCTACCCGTGATGGCAAAGAAGTCAATCGTAACGTCGGTTTTCGGGTCGTTTGCATTAAGTACGACAGCTCCGGCGTCGAAGTCGTACCAAAGCGCTTTGCTTCTGGCGACCTTCACGGAAGTGCGCGTCACTACCGCGGGCGGTATGAGGGTTGTCTTGATGTCGAGTACTTCACCGTAAGCCATGCCGCCGCCTTCATTCCGGGCGTACAATGCGATGTAATACCGGGTATCCGACATGAGGCCTGTTATTTTCTGGTTCTGGATCAAAACCGGCGTCTGTCCCGGCGTTTCTCCGAGTTTGATCACCTTGTCTTTCTGGACGTCAAGTGCGGATGTAGTGCCGTATACCAGTCCATATTCCTTAATGACTCCGCTCTTTTTCTCCTGCCGGTCGTTCTTGCTGTCGGGGTTATTCACGGTTCCGCTGACAGTGATCTCCGTGCGCTTGATATCCACCACTTCCAGTTTTGACAATACCGGCGGAAGCGGATCGACGGGCGTAAAAAGGTTGCACGACTGAAATACCCCAGCCAACACCAAAACCAGATATGTGGACAGCCACTTTTTCATATCGTTTACTCTAAATAATTTACCTTACGGTTACGTATATACGCTTATGGCTTGTCATAAGTCAGAATAGTCACTTCCATATCGCCTCCGGCGGCCGCGCCAGGCTTGCGATCTTCGCCGTGGGCGTCAATGCGCAGCTTGCCATACCGGCCCTGATTCGTTACAAATGCGAGTACCGTGCCGTTTTTCAGCTGGTTCGCCATGGCATCACTGTAACTTCCGTTAATAAAACTCGTACTTAAATTCGCCCTGGTAAGGTCGGTATACCTCACCTGGTCGAAATTCACGGTGCCTAAAACCGCAAACCTGGCGCCGTTCCTCGGATAAATGCCCGGCTTATCGTTGTAGGGATACCAATTGCAGTCCTCGGAACCTACCTGTGACACCAGCGCCCCCTGATCCAGGTCATACGGATTGGAATAGTACATGGTGAATGATTTCTTGGGTGTAAAAACAGCAGGTTCGCCGAGTGAGAATCCCGTAGTCGCATCGCTGTAAATGATGCCGCCCAAAGTAACGGCGTAGGCTCGCGCAAAGTAGTTCGTTCCGGCAGCCAGGCCGCCTACGTTCACAGTGAAACTGCCTTTGGCCGCTTTGCCGTTTACGGTCGCCCGGCTGTCTTTGGTCGTCGGCTCGTTGTTCGTGGACGAATAGCAAACCCCGAATGATGAGATTTCCGCATTGCCGAGCGACAGAATGTTAACAACAATGTCCGCAGATACCTTGGAAGTGGTCGTAATCTTGCCTAACGTAAGTTCTGCAAAAACATAATCGTCCGTTTTGAAGGTAGCCACAGGACCATATCCCACGCCACCGCCCTCATTTCGTGCATAGGTGCGTACATAATAGGTAGTCAGTACAGAGAGGCGGCTTATTTCCCGTACAAACTCGAATGGGGTAGGAGGATTGTCTTCACCTACTTTAATCACCGTCCCGGCTTCGAGGGTAGGCTGGTTTTGTGTGCCCCAAACGAAGCCATATTCGAGGATTTTACCGCTTTTCTTTTCCTGACGGTCGTTTTTAGGATCGAGATTATCGATTTTCCCCCGCACCGTCGCACCGGACGTCCACACCTGTTCCACACTCACCTCCGATGCCGCCGGCGTAAGCGGGTCCACCGGCGCGAACATGTTGCACGCTTCGAGGAATGCGATACCTGTAATGATTAATAAGCTGGTTAATTTTTGCATGGCAATAATCGCTGTATCCAGCGGATTTGGTCATTAATATGTTCAGGGGGCTGCCGGAGCCGCCGGAGCGGAAGGCCGCCAGTCGTTGTCCCAATATTCGATTAGCTGCGGGCTTGCAACCCTTCCCCGGAAGGCAACGGAGGTGTCGTAATGCGTTTGCGGGATCAGGTGGTTGCGCAGGCGTGTAATCCACGGCTGTGCATGACGCGGCGTGAGCAATCCGCCCATACCCATCTGATTTTCGCGCTCAGCCAATGTCACACCATAATGGGCATCGGTGTTACCTACGCCTTTCACGTGGTTCAGCCCGAGCGTATGGCCGAATTCGTGGTTGATGGTGGTTTGCAAAAACGACACGTTATGGTTTTCCGAGCCAATGCGGGTAAGGCGGTCGTTCCAATGCGGTTCCAGGTCGTTATGGGTGAATACGCCGGTGCGGTTGAATTCTTCCACATAAGATCTGAAAGTACTCTCGCGCGGGTGAATGATCCGGTACGTCTGGTGCGCCTGGGAGGAGCTGTCGACAAGCTGAATGGACAGCCCGCATTGGATCGTAGCCGAATTGCGCGGCGAGGTGGTACGGGGCACATACCAATCCTTGTTCGGATCGAGGATGAATTTATCGCTCCAATGCCTTTGCACTACATTGACAAAGCGGTCTTTGTAATCTTCCCATTCGTGGTCGTCCCACCGGTCGAGGTGGAAATGTCCGTAAGTGTCGTGCAGCCTGCCGTTGCCGGTTGCGTAGGTTTCGCCCATAAAAAAGCGGGTGGTCGGTTCCACACGTACCAGGCGCACCTTGAATTGCAGGATCATCCCGAACGTAGTATCGTCGATCGGGATAAGGCACGAATCCCACCGCCTCGCATTTCGAAATAGATGAATGTGCATAATGTTTCAGGTTTTCGGATGGATAACTTCTCGCGGGGACGGGTCAGGTGGTCGGCCTCGCCTGGGGTCGGTAAAACCACATTTGTCCGGAGACGGTCACACTTCCTCCGCTCATAGCGCCGGTGCGGAGGTACAGGCGGTTTTGCTGTACATTCTTGCTGCCATTTACATTGCATTCATATACTTCCACGGCGCCGGAAGTATCGACCGACATCACGATCGCGGTGTGGTGCGGGCGGGATTCTGTCCGCCAGGCGCCATCCGAGGCGTCGAACCGGTACGTATAATTGCGGAACTGGATAATATCGCCCGCTTCGAGGTTGGCCGCGGTGATGGCGGTACCCCAAACGTAGTTGTCATCCGGGCCAATGTGTCCCATGATTTCGGTGGACGTCCTGGCGCCGGCACTTTGAAGGGCGCGTTCGGCCAGGGTCCAGCATTCTCCGTTTCCTACCTGGCTGGCCAGGTTTGTTTGCGCAAATTGTGCGACTGCATTGCCAAGTACACTCATTGTTCGATTCAGGAAGGTGTGGATAGTTTTAAAAAATGGGTGCTATTCTAATATGCTTTCCGGCTGGTGGACATTCCAGACGACTTCTCCATTGCTATCTGTACTGAGATCGATCATCGATCCTTTTCCGGCCTGTCCGGAGATGATCATCCGGCTCACCGGCCGCCGGAGCAGGTTGCGGATCACGCCTTTGAGCGGCCTCACGCCATATCTTGGTGTAAAACCCTGCATAGCAATGCTTTTTCGTGCTTCGGGGCTGAGGTTGAGGCTGATACCCTGTTTGTCGAGCAGGTCTGTAAGGCTGCGCAGATGGATATCGAATATTTTAACCACATTATCCTCTGAAATCGGTGCGAAAGGGACGATTTCGGTCAGCCGGGCCAGGAACTCCGGCCGGAAATATTTAGCCATGATCTCCATCAGGTCCGCCGACTGTGGAATGCCGCCTTTGCCAAACTCCTGAATAATATGCTCCTGCCCGATGTTGGAAGTAAAGAGGATTACCGCATTGGAAAAATCACCTTCTTTACCGAGCCTGTCGTGCAGCTTACCCTCATCCAGAATTTGGAGGAAAAGGTCGAAAACAGAGGGGTGCGCTTTTTCTATTTCATCAAAAAGAACCACTGAATAGGGTTTCTGGCGGATTTTGTTCACGAGCAACCCGCCTTCTTCATAACCCACATACCCCGGAGGCGCGCCGTAAAGCAATGCTGCCGAATGCTCTTCCTTGAATTCCGACATATCGAACCGGATCAGAAACGATTCGTCGTTGAAAAGAAAATCCGCCAGCGCCTTCGCGATTTCGGTTTTACCGGTTCCGGTGGGCCCGAGCAGGAAGAACGAGCCAATGGGCTGCCCTGCCTTGATGAGGCCCGAGCGCGATTCGAGGATCGCCTCGCTAAGCGCTTTCACCGCCTGGTCCTGGCCCACCACTCTTTTTTTCAAAACCTCATCTATTCCCAGCAGCTTGTCACGTTCGGAGCTTTGGAGCTTGCCGAGCGGTATGCCGGTTTTGTGGGAAATAATGGCGGCTATATCGTTTTTACCAATCGAATCGGAGCGCCGGGTAGCCAGGTCGCGCAATGCCGACAGTTTGGTATTTAATTGATTATGAATGCCCTCGGATGTGTCAAGATCGGTGTCGTCGTTTGCGTCCAGCTGGCCTGTAAGCAAGGGGCTGAGCCGGTTAGGCAGCTGCCGGGCGAACCATTTCAGCTCGTGGAGCCTTTCAGCCTCGTCCACAGCCATCAATGTTTCGAGATCTGTCTGTAATGTAGCCAATTCATTTTCAGAGACTTCATCCATGAGTCGCATGGCTGCCATTGTCCGGTCGAGCAGGTCGAGCGCCACGTCAGGCAGGCGCCGGTCTTTGACATACCTTTTGGCGAGTTTGACGGCCTCGGCCGCGGTGCCCTCGGAAACTTTCAGGCCGTGGTGCGCTTCGTAAACCGGCAGCATATGCTCGATCATGCGCGTTGCGGTGGCTTCGTCGGGTTCTTCCACATGCAGTACTTCAAACCGCCGGGAGAATGCTTCGTCTTTTTCAATGTATTTTCTGTATTCTTCGGGTGTGGTGGCGCCTATTAATGTGAGTTCGCCGCGTGCCAGTTCCGGTTTGAGCAATTGGGCAACTCCCGCGCCGATCGAACCTTTCGGGTCGAGCAGCATGTGGATTTCGTCGATAAACAGAATGGCCTTATCAAATCCCTTCAATTCATTTAAAATACCTTTCAGCCGTTCTTCGATCTCGCCTTTGTAGGAGGCCCCGGCCACGAGCGCACCGGTGTCCAGTTCAAGCAAACGGGCATTTTGCAGCAATTGCGGCACTTTTTTCTCTGCAATGAGTTTGGAAAAAC
>CAMLNK010000268.1 GCA_946481035.1 uncultured Dyadobacter sp.
TAGCCGGTAGGGCTCACGCCCGCCTGGGTAATGGAATCGCCGAAGAAAACGACGCGGAGAGGCTTGTCGGCACGCATGGCGAGTAATGGCAGCGCGATAATGGCAATTTGGAACAGTTTGAAAAATACTTTCATGGGTTGGTTGTATGGGATTTTTGGTGAAAAGACGGTTGTTGGTTGAAGTTACCCTTGGGCGCTGCGCGCCGACCGTGGACCATAGACCGCCGACCATAGCTTTTACGTAGCATTGTCGACAGCGCATGCATGGTCCATGGTCTATGGTCCATGGTCGACATTGCCTGCCGGCCGGATAATCCGTATCCCGCCATCCCCCCCGCCATAGTGCAGCGTGAACCTGGCGCCCGGTTGCATTTGCTTTTCGAGGTGCACCGGGATGTCCAGCTGCCTGATCTTTCCGTCGATCCAGGCATGGACGGTCAGCATTTCGTTGATTCGTTCCAGGGCAAGCACTTCGCCGTAGATGAATAGCGCTTCTCTTTGATCATTCAAATACACTTCGGCAGGAGATCCGATACGGGTTAGCTTGCCGTTTTCCATGATTGCCACCTGATCGGCCAGCCTGAAAATTTCACCCATATCGTGCGTCACCAATATGACGGAAAACGGTCGTTCGCGTCGCAGTTTCAGCAGTAAATCCTGCAATTGTAGCTGCATATCCGGGTCGAGCGCGGCGAAAGGTTCGTCCATTAAAAGCAGCTCCGGCTTACGTACGAGCGCGCGGGCCAGTGCGACGCGCTGCTGCTGCCCGCCCGAGAGCTGGTGGGGTTTCCGGCCGGCCAGCTGCGTAAGCCCGGCTGTTTCCAGCAAGTGGCCGATCAGTTCCCGGTTATCATTTTTGGGTAATGCAAATTCAAGGTTTTGCAGGACGGTCATGTTCGGGAACAATGCATAATCTTGGAAAACAAAACCGATATGCCGCTGCTGGGCGGGCAGGTAAATGCTGTTGGCGGTATCGAGCCAATGATTTTTGCCAAAAACAATGCGTCCGGATCCGGGCATGACAAGCCCGGCAATTTGCTTTAATAATGTAGTTTTTCCTGCACCTGAGGGACCGGTCAGCGCGAGAATGCCGTTACCATGCAGCGTGAAATCCACGTTCATCGGTACCACGCCGTGCGCGGTGTGCAGCGTATGCCGGATATGGACGTCAAGCTGGTTGTCGGACACGGAGCAGGCGGTTGTTAATGGAATAGACCAGCAGCAAAATAATGAAAGTGATCGCAAAAAGCACCATCGCGTAGGTGTTGGCGGCGGGGTAATTCAAGGCTTCCACTTCGTTGTAAATGGCCACGGACGCCACTTTCGTCACGCCGGGGATATTGCCGCCGATCATCAGCACCACGCCGAATTCGCCCACGGTATGCGCAAATGTGAGCACAAATGCCGTGAGAATGGCCGGTCTGCAATTGGGCAGGAGCACTTTGATGAATGTCTGCCATTCACTTTTGCCGAGCGTGTAGGATGCTTCGCGAAGAGACATCGGCAGCGATTGCAGGCCTGCGCGGATGGGGTAAATCATAAACGGCAGACTATATAAAATGGAAGCGATGACAAGTCCGGGGAACGAAAAAACGAGCCTTAACCCCAAATATTCCTCAATCATCGCCCCAAACCAATGCGACGGACTGAATGCGAGCAGCAGATAAAATCCGATCACCGACGGCGGCAGCACCAGCGGCATGCCGATCAGCGCTTCCACCACACCCCGTCCTTTAAACTTCCCGAAAACCAGCCAGTAGGCGATCGGTAATGCGATCACCAGCAGCAGTACCGAGGTAATGCCTGCGAGTTTGAAAGTAAGCCAAAGGGGTTCAGTGTCCAATTTTGAATGATTGAGTTAGTGAATAGTCATGTGTTGTCAAGGGTTGTCAAGTGTGGGCATGTGTTGTCAAGTGTTGTCAGGTTTGGTCAGGTGTTGTCAAAGGTTGTCATGTGTTGTCATGTGTTGTCATGTATTGTTATTTTTTCAAAGACTAATTCCCGGCAATGCCTGACCATCCCTCACTACACTTGACCATTCCTGACTATAAATGACTACAAATGACTATAAATGACTACAAATGACTATAAATGACCACACCTGACCACACCCGACCACTTTATAGATATCCGTACCTTTTGAAAATCGCCTGCGCCTTGGCTGAATAGAGGAATTTATAAAACTGTTCGCTGGATGCCTTTTTGGGTGAATCTTCGCTGTGTTTCAATAGGATAGCGGCTTGCTGAATGGGTTTGTAGAGGCTTGAATCTACGATCACATAATGCCCTTTGCCCTTCATTTCAGGAGATAATACAATCGATAATGCATTGAAACCCGCTTCTACGGAACCGGTTGTGATATATTGGGCGGTTTGCGCGATGCTTTCGCCGTAGACCAGCTTCTTTTCGGTTTGTTCGTAGAGTTTCAATGCATTCAACGCCTGCACGGCCGCTTCGCCGTAGGGTGCCGTTTTGGGATTGGCGAGGGCTATTTTTTTGACTTTGTCCGTCGCCAGGACGTCAGGTTTGAGGTCCGATTCCGGAATATCTTTCGACCAGAGTACCAATGCGCCGGTGGCGTAAACTTGCGGTTTTTGGTCGGAACCGCCGTTTTTGAAGATTTCTTCGGGATATTTGGTGTCGGCGGAAACGAATACGTCGAACGGGGCACCTTCCCGGATTTGCGTCGTGAGTTTGCCGGAAGAAGCGACTACGATTTCGATCTTTTTGCCCGATTCTTTCTCGAATTCCTGCTGGATTTCCTTCATCACATATTGCACATTGGCGGCCGTAGCGACCACGATTTTTTCCGACGGCTTGGAGCAACCGGTCAGCAATGCAGCAAAAAGGGCTAGGATACGTAATTTGTTCATGCCGCAATTTAGGGAAAAATGGAAGATGTATAAATGGCGTTTTTGTGCCGAAGGAGCCACGGTGGGAGGCCCCGCCGGGGTCAAACGTCCGTACACATTACGGCATTCTACAAACAGGATGTCCGTCCGGGACCGGATGCGGCGATATCGTAACGCGCCGGAGGCGCATTTCAAAACGCGTCCCATCGGGAATTTGTCGTAAATTGCGCCCCGTTTCGCCGGGCTGTTCCGGACGGACGTTTGAACCGCTGATAGCCAATGGCTAAAAGCACAATTTTATCATTATAATGATCATAGAAACTGCACAGCGCACCAGGCAGACATCGGAATACTATTTTTCGGTGAAGCTGGCCGAAGTGCGCAAACTGATTGCCGAAGGGCATGACGTCATTAATCTGGGGATCGGAAACCCGGATATGATGCCCTCAGTAGAAACACTGGAAGCGCTCACAACCGCCGCCTATCAACCGCAGGCGCATGGTTATCAGCCTTATACGGGCACCCCCGCTTTCAGAAAATCAGTTGCAGATTTTTATTATCGTACCTATGGCGTAACACTCGATCCGAATACTGAAATATTGCCGCTCATTGGTTCCAAAGAGGGTATTACCCACATTTCGCTGACGTTCCTCGATCCCGGTGACGAGGTGCTGGTGCCCGAGCTGGGCTACCCGGCCTACCGCGCCGTGAGCCAGATGGTGGGAGCAGTGGTGAAGGAATACCCGCTCCGCGAACACCACGGTTGGCAGCCCGACTGGAAAGCAATGGAAAGCCTCATTACGCCCAAAACGAAGCTTATGTGGCTCAATTACCCGCACATGCCTACGGGCGCGCCCGCTACGCAGGAGCTGTTCGAAGAGGCTGTTGCATTTGCGCGAAAGCACCGGATTTTGCTTTGTCATGATAATCCTTATAGTCTGATCCTGAACAAGAAAGCGCCTATCAGCCTGCTTTCGGTGGAAGGGGCCAAAGAGGTGGCGATCGAGCTGAATTCGATGAGCAAGTCGCATAATATGGCGGGCTGGCGGATGGGATGGCTTTCGGGCGCAAAGGAGTACATCAGCGCGGTACTGACTATTAAGAGCAATGTCGATTCGGGCATGTTCTGGGCGATGCAGGAGGCCGGCGCGAAGGCACTGAGCAACCCGGCCGAATGGCACGCGGAGCGCAATGCGGTGTACCAGGGCCGTCTGGAAGCGTCGGAAGCGCTTTTGCGCACGCTCGGCTGCACGTGGGACGATAAACAGGAAGGCATGTTCCTCTGGGGCAAACTGCCCGATTCCACGGAATCGGCGGAAGCGCTCGTGAACAGCCTGCTGGTCGAAAAGCACGTATTCATTGCGCCCGGCTTCATTTTTGGGCCGAAAGGCCAGCGCTATATCCGTTTGTCATTGTGCTTGCCTAAGGAAAGAATCTGGCAGGCGGTGGAGCGGATCAAAGGGTAATATTTCAGGATATTTAAATTCAAAATAATGATAATCAGTATCATAGGGGTCGGCTTGCTGGGCGGGTCGTTTGCCCTGGGACTGCGCGAGAAATACCCGCATGTGAAATTCGTGGGGGTCGATAACTCGTCGGTCAATCAGAAAATAGCATTGGCGAAAGGGATTGTGGACGAAATCCTGACGCTTGACGAGGCATTGCAGGTATCGGAGCTGAATGTGCTCGCGACGCCTGTCGACGCCATTACCAAGTTACTGCCCTATATGCTCGATCACCTGCCCGACGGCCGGACAATCACTGATTTGGGCTCCACGAAAGAGTTGATCTGCAAACTGGCGGACAAGCATCCGAAACGCGGCCAGTTCGTGGCGGCACACCCGATGGCCGGTACCGAAAACTCGGGCCCGGGCGCCGCATTCCGGGAGCTGCTGATCGACAAAAACGTGATCATTTGCGACAAGGAAAAGAGCAATCCCGATTCATTGGCATTGGTAGAAACATTCCTGCGCGATGTAGGTATGAAAATCCATTATATGAAGCCCGTCGAGCACGATTTGCATTTGGCTTACGTGTCGCATTTGAGCCATATCAGCTCATTTGCATTGGGTATGACCGTGCTGGACAAGGAACGCGACGAGCGCGCGATCTTCGATATGGCGAGTACCGGTTTCTCTTCCACGGTTCGTCTGGCCAAAAGCTCGCCGCAAATGTGGGCACCGATTTTTGACCAAAACAAAAAGAATGTGTCGAAGGCATTGGGCGACTATATCGAGCTTTTGAAAAAATTCAAAGAAGCCATCGATGGCCGCGATATGGATGCCAGCCTTTCTTATATGGCCCGGGCTAATGATATCGGACGGGTTTTGGCGGGGATTGAGAAGAAGTAGTCAGGTGTGGTCATGTATTGTCATTTTTTGACTGCCGAGGGCTGACGGCCGACCGCCGAATGGGGCAATGATAACTGTTCGGCGGTCAGCTGTCAGTGGTCAGCGGTCAAGTGTGACAAGGGATTGTTGCTTTTAAGTTATTGATTATTAGTATATTGCAAATGGTTCTGAAATTTTTCGGAACCATTTGCGTTTTTTGGGCTGTTAAGTTGGGGTCGTTTAACGGCACCCTTCCTGATTGATTTTGAAGCAGATAGTCTCAACAAAACAGTAAGAAATGACAAAAGCGCATGGGGTTGTGGCAGCGGTATTGATAGCAGCAGGCATTTCATTGGGTGTACACCGGGCCAACTCACTTCCCAATCATTCTACCATTAAAAAAACGCCAATCGCGAAAACCGATTCGGCTGTTACCCGTTCCGAATGGATTTCATTGTATGACTCGCTGGGCCTGAAAAAGCAGGGCTTGTCGGAACGTGCATTCTACTGTGCCTGGTTTGGTTTTCAGAAAATCAAACTCGATAACCCGATCATGGCGATCGTGGATTTTACGCAATCGTCGCGCAACAAGCGGTTGTATGTGATCGACCTGCTGAAAAAGAAAGTGCTTTATAATACCTACGTGGCCCACGGCCGCAACTCGGGCAATGAGTTTGCCGAGCATTTTTCGAATGCCAACTCTTCCTACCAATCGAGTTTAGGTTTTTACAAAACATTAGGTACTTACCAGGGCAAGCACGGCCTTTCGCTCCGTCTCGAAGGACTTGAAAAAGGCATCAACGACCGCGCATTAGAGCGGGCCATCGTTATGCACGGCGCAGACTACGTAAGCGAAGCATTCATCAGAAATACCGGAAGGCTTGGCCGCAGCCTCGGTTGCCCAGCCGTTTCGATCGCCGATTCCAAAAAGCTGATCAATATGCTTTACAATGGCGCCGGGCTGTTTAT